>NZ_JAVRBN020000023.1:0-117547 GCF_034531305.2 Nostoc sp. ChiQUE02 | reverse complement strand
TAACTTAGCTTATGTGATTTATACCTCTGGTTCAACGGGACAACCAAAGGGAGTATTAGTTACTCATCATGCACTGCTAAATCTCGTATTCTGGCATCAACGGACTTTTGAAATTACGGCTTTAGACAAAGCCACTCAGGTCGCTTCCACTGCATTTGATGCTGCTGTCTGGGAATTGTGGCCTTACCTCACCGCAGGGGCAAGTATTTATTTAGTTAAACCTGGAATCATTGCATCACCAGTAGATTTGCAAGATTGGTTGCAAAGGCAAAATATTACTATCAGTTTTCTGCCAACGCCAGTAGCAGAGCAATTATTGTCTCTGGAATGGAGAGAAAATACAGCCTTGCGAACTCTGCTAACTGGTGGAGATAAACTTCATCGATATCCATCAAGTTTACTTCCTTTCCAGGTTGTGAATAATTATGGCCCAACTGAGAATACTGTTGTTACAACTTCAGGGATAGTAGTTTGTGATGGACGGGATAATAATATCTCACCACCTATCGGTCGTCCCATTGCTAACACGCAAATCTACATTTTAGATGAGTATTTGCAACCAGTTCCTGTTGGTGTGCCAGGAGAATTGCATATTGGTGGTGCTTCCTTGGCGCAAGGTTATCTTAACCGAAGCGAGTTAACACAAGAAAAATTCATTCCTAATCCCTTTAGCGATGAACCACATTCCCGTCTCTATAAAACTGGAGATTTAGCACGATACTTGAGTGATGGAAATATCGAATTTCTCGGTCGGATCGACAATCAGGTGAAAATTCGTGGCTTCCGCATTGAGTTGGGAGAAATTGAAGCTGCAATATCTCAGCTACCTGAAGTCCGGGAAGCAGTAGTCGTTGCACGGGAAGACCAATCGAATAATAAGCGTTTGGTAGCTTATATTGTACCGCAACAGGAAAAACTCAAAACATCAAAGAAACCAGAAAATTTATCAGCAAACAAAGTAGAACTATGGCCATCTATAGCTGAATACTATGTCTATGACGACTTATTGTATTACGCTATGACCAATGACCATCGACGCAACGATAGTTATAAAATAGCGATTAACCAATTAGTAAAAGATAAAATAGTCGTTGAGATTGGTACAGGGAAAGATGCAATCTTATCCAGATTTTGTGTTCAAGGGGGTGCTAAGAAAATTTATGCCATTGAAAGAAATGAGGAAACCTGCCGTCAAGCAAGAGCTTGTATTGAAAAGTTAGGTTTGGCAGACAAAATCACAGTTATTCATGGTGATGCAACTTTAGTTGATATCCCAGAACTCGCTGATGTTTGTGTTTCCGAAATTGTAGGGGCGATTGGTGGCTCGGAAGGGGCAGCAGTAATTATTAATAACGCTAGAAAATTTCTCAAACCTGATGGTTTGATGATTCCAGAAAGAAGCGTTACTAAGATGGCTGCTGTTACTCTTCCAGATGAAATATTACACAATCCTCAATTTGCTGAAATCCCTGCATATTACACCAAAAAAATCTTTGAGCAAGTCGGATATCAATTTGACTTAAGGGTATGTATTAGGAATTTCCCTCAAGTAAATGTGCTATCCACTGTGGATGTTTTAGAAGATTTGAATTTCAATGAATATATTAGTCCAGAGTTCTCCCATGAGGTTAAACTTGAGATTCAAAAAAATGGGCGAATTGATGGCTTTTTAGTCTGGCTGAATTTACATACTATTGTTGGAGAAGAAATAGATATTCTTGAACATGAGTATTGCTGGCTACCTGTTTATTTCCCATTGTTTCAACCGGGAATAAAGGTTGAGTACGGTGATGTAATTCAAGCAGTTTGTTCCCGGACACTTTGCAGCAATAATCTTAATCCAGACTATGCAATTAAAGGTTATCTGCTGAAAAAGAATGGAGACGTTATTAACTTTGAATATGTCTCCTATCACTATAAAAATAATTTCCGGCAAACACCTTTCTATCAAAGATTATTTGCTGATTCTGCCAATCTAAAAAACAATCACTCGGATAATTTAGCTCAATCTTTAAGAGCTAATCTCAAGAAACTCTTGCCCAGCTACATGATCCCCTCCAGCTTTGTGCTGCTGGATAACCTGCCATTAACACCAAACGGTAAGATAGACCACCGGGCGCTGCCAACACATGAGCTAACTCTTCTAAATGAAGCTGATTATGTCATGCCAAATACAGAAGCAGAAAAAATCATTGCTGGTATTTGGCAAAAAGCACTGCAAGTAGAAAAGGTGGGTATTCACGATAATTTCTTTGATCTAGGGGGACATTCCCTGATAGCTACTCAGGTAATTTCTCGATTGCAAGAAGCTTTTGGAACTTCGTTACCATTACGTTATATCTTTGAGTCACCGACAATTGCCCAGTTAAGTGAGGCAATTTTAGGTGAACTGGAAACTGGTTCAGGTTTGGCAGTACCGGCGATCGCACCCGTTTCCAGAGACGCAGACATACCCCTATCTTGGGCGCAAGAGCGTTTGTGGTTCGTGAATCAGTTAGAAGGCGAAAGCGGTGCGTACACAATAGATTTCACCTTGCGTTTGGTAGGGAATCTCAATGTCAAAGCTTTAGAAAAAGCCTTTGCAGAGATAGTACAACGCCATGAAGTTCTACGCACTCATTTTGAGATCAGAAATAATCAGCCAGTACAGGTAATAGATCCTAATATGACCATCACGTTACCAGTGGTCGATCTCCAGAATTTACCAGAACGCTGGAAACAAGTGGAGCAGCTGGCAACAGCAGAAGCCTGCAAACCATTCGATTTAGCTAATGGCCCTGTGCTGCGAGTCAAGATATGGCAAGTTGCAACTGATGAGCATGTATTGCTATTCGCAATCCACCATATTGCTGCTGATGGTTGGTCAATGGGTGTTTTAATCGGTGAACTGTCAGCCTATTACCGAGCCTTTTCAACAGGAAGTTCTGTTGAGCTACCAAAGTTACCCATCCAGTATGCCGACTTCGCTGTATGGCAGCGCCAATGGTTCACGAATCAGGTATTAGAGCGTCAGTTAAACTACTGGAAGCAACATTTAACGGGAGCGCCACCTCTATTAGAATTACCCACAGACCGCCCCCGCCCAGCCATACAGACTTTTAGAGGCGGTACAGAGCAGCTTAAACTAGATGCCTTGCTAACGCAGCAGTTGAAAAAGCTATCTCAAGAGTCTGGAAGCACGCTGTTTATGACACTGCTGGCAGGTTTTGTGGTGTTACTGTCTCGCTACAGTGGACAAACAGATTTGGTAGTTGGTTCACCGATCGCAAATCGCAACCGCACAGAAATCGAAGGGTTAATTGGGTTTTTTGTCAATAGTCTGGCACTGAGATTCGATCTATCCCAAGAACCGACCTTTGAAGCATTACTAGCGCAGGTGCGAACAGTTACCCAAAATGCCTACGACCATCAGGATTTACCCTTTGAGATGTTAGTGGAAGAGTTGCAACTTGAGCGAAACCTCGATCGCAACCCGTTAACCCAGGTGGTGTTTGCCCTCCAAAATGCTCCCACCTCCCCCTGGGATCTGCCTGATTTAAAGGTTGAAGGGATGCCTTCGGGACTTGACTCAGTTCGGCTTGACCTAGAAGTTTACTTGTGGGATGCACCAGAAGGTCTTGGGGGCTTTTGCTCTTACAACCGGGATTTATTTGATGCGGCAACAATTACCCGCATGATGCAACATTTCAAGACTTTACTTGCGGCAATAGTTGATAATCCACACCAGCCAGTGTCATTACTGCCGTTGCTCACCCAGCAAGAACGCCATCAATTATTAGTGGAGTGGAATGATACTCAAGCATACTATCCGCATCAGTGTATTCATCAGTTGTTTGAGTCACAGGTAGAGCGGACACCTGATGCAGTGGCGGTGGTATTTGAAAATCAACAACTCACCTACCACGAGTTGAATTGTCGTGCGAATCAGTTGGCGCAATACTTGCGGTCTGTGGGAGTGGGAGCAGATGTACTAGTTGGGTTGTGTGTAGAGCGATCGCTATTAATGGCGATCGGGCTTTTGGCAATTCTCAAGGCGGGTGGTGCTTACGTGCCTCTTGACCCGGAATATCCTCAAGACCGTCTGAGCTTTATGCTAGAAGACGCTCAAGTTTGGGTACTGCTAACCCAACAGCACCTTTTTGAGAAACTACCACAAAATAAAGCCAACACAGTCTTTTTAGATGAAATCTGGTCAGAAATTGCCCAAAATAGCCAGGAAAACTTTTCTAATGGGGTGACGGCTTCTCATCTAGCGAATGTGATTTACACGAGCGGTTCCACAGGCAAACCCAAAGGGGTGATGGTTGAACATAGCGGATTATGCAACCTAGCTCAAGCTCAAATTCAGACTTTTGGCGTGGATTCTGATAGTCGCGTTCTCCAGTTTGCCTCCTTCAGCTTTGATGCTTGCATCTCAGAAATCTTGATGAGTTGGGCATCAGGGGCAACTCTTTACCTGGGAACAAAAGACTCTCTCATGCCGGGTACGCCATTAATTGAACGATTACGCGATTATGATATTACCCATGTAACCTTACCACCATCAGCATTAGCAGTTTTGCCTATTGAAGAACTTCCAGCACTGCAAACAATAATTGTTGCTGGAGAAGCTTGTTCTGCTGAACTCATCAAACAATGGTCTACTGGGAGAAACTTCTTTAATGCTTACGGACCAACAGAAGCTAGCGTCTGCGCCACAGTTGCAAAATGTACTCTTGAAGACGAGAAAGTTACTATTGGTCGTCCAATTGCCAACAAACAAATCTACATTTTAGACTCGCATTTACAGCCAGTGCCTATTGGTGTACCAGGAGAACTGCACATTGGTGGTGTAGGGTTAGCAAGAGGCTATCTCAACCGTCTGCAATTGACACAAGAGAAATTCATCAACAATCCTCTTAGCTATGAACCAGATTCCCGACTTTACAAAACTGGGGACTTGGCGCGTTATCTAGCAGACAGTAATATTGAATACCTGGGACGCATCGACAATCAAGTAAAGGTGCGCGGCTTCCGTATAGAACTGGGTGAAATTGAAGCAGTTTTAAGCCAACATCCCTTGGTACAAGAAGGTGTCGTCGTTGCCATTGATAATACTGGTGATAAACAGTTAGCGGCTTACTTAGTGCCTGCTCTGAAAAACCAAGTATTACCTCAGCAGTTGGCTCAATGGCAGAGTGAGTACGTTACTGACTGGCAAACGCTCTATGAACAAGCTTATGGGCAACCTCAAGTAGCCACAGATGATCCCACATTTAATATCAGTGGTTGGAATAGTAGTTACACCAAACAAGCAATCCCAGCCCAAGAAATGCAGGAGTGGGTTGAGAGTACAGTAGACCGAATTCTGTCTCTATTACCGCAACGAGTATTAGAAATTGGTTGTGGTACAGGGTTGCTGCTATCTCGCGTTGCTCCCAACTGTCTTGAGTATTGGGGATGTGATTATTCCAGTGCCGCCATTCAGCACGTTGAGCAAATATGTAAAACGGTGTCAGGTCTAGACAATGTACGGCTACTACACCAAATGGCGGATAACTTTACTCTTATCCCCAAAGGAGAATTTGATACTGTAGTGATCAACTCAGTAGTGCAGTACTTCCCCAGTGTGGAGTATTTGTTGCAGGTACTTGAGGGAGCGATCGCAGCAATTGGCCAAAAGGGAACATTATTTGTGGGGGATGTTCGCAGCTTGCCTTTGCTCGAACCATACCATGCAGCCGTGCAGTTATCCCGCTCTCCTGAAGATAGAACTGTTGAGCAATGGCAGCAGCAGGTACATCAGAGTGTCGCTGCCGAAGAAGAATTGGTAATCGATCCGAGGTTCTTCATCGCCCTGCAAACACGTTTTCCGCAAATTACTTGGGTGGAGATTGTGCCCAAACGCGGTAACAGTCAAAATGAATTAACTCAATTCCGCTATGATGTCACCCTGCATTTAGCTACTGATGTCCAAACACTTGCACTGAGCGGAGCCGTTGGCGAAGCCTCTGCTTCAGCAGAAGTGACAGTAGTTCCTTGGTTAAATTGGCAACTAGATAAGCTCTCGTTGGCACAAATTCAAAATCAACTGCACAAAGAACAACCAGAACTTTTAGGAATTAGGGGCGTTCCTAATCAACGGGTGCAGCAAGCACTACAGATTTGGCAATGGTTGGAAAATTCCCCTAGTGTCGAAACAGTCGCGCAAATGCGGCAATTGCTAGCAAAACAGCCAGAAGTTGGGATCAATCCTGAAGAATTTTACCAGTTAGGGCAGCATTTGGGTTACACAGTCCACCTGAGTTGGTGGGGGAGTAGTCAAGATGGTGCATTCGATGTGGTATTGTGCCGCAATCAAGAACAAAAAGCGATTGCATTTTGGGATAATTCAGCCATTACTACCAAACCCTGGACTGACTACACTAACAATCCCCTATACGGTAAGTTAGTTCAGAAGCTAGTGCCACAAGTGCGGGAATTTATCCAACAAAAGCTACCCAACTATATGGTTCCGCAAGCTTTTGTCCTCCTCAATGCCCTACCTTTAACACCTAATGGTAAGGTGGATCGTCGCGCCCTACCAGCACCGGATACAGCTACTAGAAATCTTGCCACTGGCTTTGTTTCACCTCGCACACCAATTGAAGCTCAACTGGTGCAAATCTGGAGTGAAGTCTTGGGAACCGAACGCATTGGCATCAATGACAACTTCTTTGAACTTGGCGGACATTCTCTACTAGCAACCCAAGTAATATCTCGTTTGCGTAATATTTTCTCGGTGGAATTGTCCTTACAAAATTTCCTTGAGTACCCAACGGTAGCTAACTTAGCCCAAATCATTGAAGTAGTTTCCATAGCACAAGATGGTCAACTATCCATTACAAAAATGCAAGAAGATTACGAAGAAGGTGAACTATGAAAAGCTCTTTACTAAATAGATTTGTTTATTTGTGAAAAAACAACTCATGCAATTTAAACCTGATTAAACAACAACTGTGGGAAGCGGCAAATGAAAGTGGTAGAGTTTTTGTCTTATTTAAATAGTTTAGATATCAAAATTTGGCTGGAAGAGGAGAAGCTACGATATCATGCTCCCAAGGGAGCAATGACAATAGAAATTAAGCAAGAAATCGGAACAAAAAAACCTGAAATTCTCGCCTTTTTAAAAGAAGCGAAAACGCCCTTTAGCTCTGTTGAATCAGCCATTATTCCCGTCGCACGAGATAAGGATTTACCCCTCTCTTTTGCCCAGCAGAGGCTCTGGTTTTTGCACCAGCTTTCACCCGACAGTCATTCTTACAATATGCTGGAAGCTCTGCGGCTAGATGGCTCACCCAATATAGCTGCACTCTCGCAAAGCCTGAATGAACTCGTTCGCCGCCACGAAATCTTAAGAACCAGTTTCCCTACGGTAGACGGAAAACCTATCCAGCTAATTGCCCCTCCCACAGCCTTAAATTTGCCAATCCATGACTTGCAGGGGTTGTCAGCCGAGGAACAAACTGCTCACATTCGAGAAATGGCGAAGTCTATTGCGTCCCAGCCCTTTGATTTGGCTGTGGGGCCATTAATAGAATTTACCCTACTGCAACTGAGTGAACAGGAGTATGTACTGCTGTTGAAGATGCACCACATTATTTATGATGGCTGGTCTTTGAGCATCTTCTTTGGTGAATTATCTCAGTTATATACAGCTTTTGCTCAAGGATTGCCCTCCCCATTACCTGAATTACCCATCCAGTACGCCGACTTTGCCTTTTGGCAACGCCAGTGGCTAACTGGCGAAGTCCTCGATCGCCAACTCAATTATTGGCAAAAACAGTTAGCGGGTGTCCCTCCCGTATTAGAACTACCTAGCGATCGCCCCCGTCCCCCAGTCCAGTCTTTTCAAGGTGCAGTTGAATCTTTTCTACTAGATAGCGACCTCACACAACGCCTTAAGCAACTGAGTCAGGAGTCAGAGACAACTCTGTTTATGACCCTACTAGCAGCTTTTTTGGTCTTGCTCTCTCGTTATAGCGGTCAGTTAGATATTGTTGTTGGCTCACCCATCGCTAACCGCAACAGCAAGAGCGTCGAGCAGCTAATGGGATTTTTTGCCAACACCTTAGCATTAAGGGGCAATCTCTCTGGAAACCCCAGCTTTGCTGACTTTTTAGCGCAAGTGCGGCAAACCACGTTGTCAGCTTATGCCCACCAAGACTTACCCTTTGAAATGTTGGTGGAAAAATTACAGCCAGATCGAGATTTAAGTCGTAATCCCCTCGTACAGGTGCTGTTCTCCCTCCAGAATACCCCACAGTCTTCTAGCAATTTGCCAGGTTTAACTATCCAGAATATGTCCTTGCCAATTGATGTAAAAGTCAGATTTGACCTGGAAGTAAACTTCTGGGAGGTTCCCGGAGGTCTGGAAGGTGTTTGGTGCTATAACACTGATTTATTTGATGCCGCTACAATTACCCAAATCGGCCAACATTTTCAACCTTTAATTAAAGCAATTGTCGCCAATCCGAAAGCGCGAATTTCTGAATTACCACTGTTGAGTGCAGCAGAACGTCATCAATTGTTAGTCGAGTGGAACGACAATCAAACAGACTATTACCAGGATAAATGTATTCATCAGTTATTTGAAGAACAGGTAAAACGCACACCTGATGCAGTGGCAATTGTATTTGAAAATCAACAACTGACTTATGGTGAGTTAAATTGTCGCGCTAACCAGCTAGCTCATTACTTGCGCTCTTTAGGTGTGGAAGCAGATGTGCTAGTTGGGTTGTGTGTAGAGCGATCGCCAGAAATGATTGTGGGAATGTTGGGAATTCTCAAGGCGGGTGGAGCATATCTGCCACTTGACCCAGAATATCCGACTGAGCGCCTGAGTTTCATGTTAGAAGATGCTCAAGTTTCAGTGTTGCTGACTCAGCAATCACTCCAGGGCAAACTACCACAGCATCAAGCACAGCTTCACTTCGGCTCCGCTCAGTACAAAGTTTGTCTGGATACTGACTGGCATTTGATTGCTGAATGTAGCCATGATAATGCGATCGCACTTGTGCAACCGAATAACTTGGCTTATGTGATTTACACCTCTGGATCTACAGGACAGCCTAAAGGAGTTGAAGTTGTCCACCGTGCCGTTAATCGTCTTTTGTTTGGAGTAAATTACGTTCATCTAGATGGAACACAAAGATTTCTTCAGCTCGCCCCAATTTCGTTTGATGCTTCCACCTTTGAAATTTGGGGAGCTTTGTTGTATGGTGCTAGATGCATTCTTTTCCCAAGAAGTATTCCCACATCTAAAAATCTGGGCGATGAAATCCGCAAACATGGCATTACCATTTTATGGCTGACTGCTGCTTTGTTTAACTCCATCATTGATGATGATGAAAAAGCTCTGTCAGGAATTAAACAGTTACTAATTGGTGGCGAAGCACTTTCGGTTACTCACGTCCAGAAAGCTTTGGCATCTCTGCCATTTACGCAAATCATTAATGGATATGGGCCAACAGAAAGCACAACTTTTGCTTGTTGTTATCCTATCCCTAGACAAGTTGAGACAAATATAAAGTCAATCCCCATTGGAAGACCCATTGCCAACACCCAAATCTACATCTTAGACGAGTACCTGCAACCCGTTCCTGTAGGTGTACCAGGGGAATTACACATTGGTGGTGCGGGATTAGCACGAGGCTATCTCAACCGTCCAAAATTGACCAATGAGAAATTTATCCCCAATCCCTTTGAGGAGGAATCGCTTCGGCTCCACTCACCGGACGGAGGCACTAAATTATACAAAACTGGGGATAAGGCTCGGTACTTGAGCGATGGCAACATCCAATACTTAGGACGTATCGACAATCAGGTAAAAATTCGGGGCTTCCGCATCGAATTAGGAGAAATTGAAGCAGTACTGAGGCAACATACCGATGTACAAGTATCTTGCGTCATTGTCCGTGAAGATATCCCAGGTGAGAAGCGCTTAGTCGCCTACGTAGTGCTACAAAAAGAGCAGACTTGTACTGAGCGAAGTCGAAGTACACTTACACCAAGCGAACTGCGTCAGTTCCTCGCTGATAAACTACCTGCATACATGGTTCCTAATGCTTTTGTCATCCTGGAGTCCCTGCCCCTAACTCCTAATGGTAAAGTAGACCATCGGGCATTAAGAGCAATTACCAACATCAGTAACTGCAAAAAATTTGTCGAACCCCGTAACCAATTAGAACTGCAACTAGTACAAATCTGGTCAAACATTCTTAAGGTTGACAAAGTAGGAGTACAAGATAACTTTTTTGACCTTGGTGGTCATTCCCTTTTAGCTGCCTACTTAATGGATCAAATTCAGCAGCAGTTTGGGAAAAATTTGCCCTTAACAACTCTTTTTCAAAATCCAACTATTGAACAGTTGGCAACAATTGTCCAAAAAGAATCGGATGACTCTGATTCATCTTGTTTGGTAGCACTTCAGCCCAACGGTTCAAACTTACCTTTCTTCTGCGTTCCTGGCGCTCCTGGTAAGCCTTTCTACTTCTATCACTTAGGGCGTTATTTAGGGCTAGACCAACCGTTATATAGTTTTGAAAATAATCTTCACGAATTAAAGCCAAACCCCCGACTTGAAGATATAGCGAGTCATTATATTCAAGCCATGCAAGCTGTGCAACCGCAAGGGCCATACTTTTTGGGAGGGCATTCTTATGGAGGTAACGTAGTTTTTGAAATGGCCCAGCAGTTAGTTGCTCAGGGAGATGAGGTTGCTCTACTAGTCGTGATTGATGCATCTGCATCAACCTATAAAGATAAGCAATTCCTGGCTGATTACATTGATTGGGATGATGATATGTGGCTAGCTGAGGTGAGCAAAGGAATAAAACTTTTTTTAGATAAAAACGTTGATATTTCCTACGATACTCTCCAAACCTTGACTACGGAAGAGCAACTAAAATACCTTTTACACTATTTCAAAATGGCAAATATGTTGCCTCCTAATGCTCAAACTACGGAGCTTAAAAATCTCGTACAGGCTTATAAAACTAGTTGTTTGTGTCTAGTTGATTATCTACCAAAACAGATTTATCCAGGTAAACTGACGATTATACGGGCTAAAGAGGATATGCCAGAAGACCCTAATAATCATTTAAATACCGAGGATTCAGAGGACTTATCCTTGGGCTGGAGCGAGTTTTGTACTGAACCAGTAGATATCCATTTTGTACTAGGCAACCATATCACGATTATGGCTGAACCCCATGTCCAAGTTTTAGCCGAACATTTGAAAGATTGCATCAAGGAAGCAGGGAAATAGGGAATTGGAAATGGGGAATGGGGAATTGAAGAAATGACAAATGACAAATGACAAATGACAAATGACAAAAAATGTGAGGAATAATGGATAAAAGCGAATATATTAACCAATTTGACAGTTTAATTTTAAATCCGGGGACTAGAAAGATATTCGGACAAGAAGAGTTTTTTAATGTAGGTTATTGGTTCTCTGATACTCAAAATCAGCAGTCAGCCTGTTTTAACCTGATGGAAAAGCTTTTAACATTTATTGAGGAAAAGAAGGGTACTATTCTTGATGTTGGCTGCGGTTTGGGAGCAACTACCAGTTATCTACTCAAGTATTACTCCCCTGCTGATGTTTTTGGCATTAATATTTCCACCAAGCAACTCGAAAGAAGTACAGCTAATGCACCAGGCTGTAACTTAATTTGCATGGATGCCGTGCAGATGGAATTTGAAGATGATTTTTTCGATAACATTATATGTGTTGAAGCAGCATTTTACTTTGATACTAGGGAGAAGTTTTTCAAAGAGGCAGCCCGGGTATTGAAACCAGGAGGTAATCTGATTCTCTCTGATATTATCTTTGAAAATATACAGTATTTCGGTGATTGGATTGTTACCCCCAAAAATATTGTCAAAGATATTGAGGAGTATAAAAATTTCTACCAAGAGGCAGGATTACAACTTTTAGAAGTTGTAAATGTCACAGATGATTGTTGGAAAAACCATTACCGCTATCTAAAATCTTGGCTTTTAAAGGAATTAGCCGCTGGAGATATAGATGAAGAAGCTTATCAGTTAAATGTGGGTGCTATAGATGGTTTGCTCAATACTTCATCTATAGATTATTTGTTAGTTTCAGCAAAGAAGCCAGTCAAAGTTATTTGAAAAATAACAGTTTTTTTGATTTAAAAATAGATTGCATACTTTTTACTTTTATGGGCAAAACAATGTTTCAGTCGCTATCAGGCAAAAAAGTGGTGATTATTGGCATCAGTTCGGGGGTGGATCTGGCGATCGCTCAAAAAATGCTAGAGGTGGGGGCGAAGGTTATCCTTTGCCACTCATCCCAAGAGAAATTAACTGAGGCGACAGCGTTGATCTCTGGAGAGATTCAGGGCGAAACTGTTGATGTGGTGAACGAGGATTCAGTCAATGCTTTTTTTGAGCAGATCGGAAGCTTCGATCATTTGATTGTAACGGCTATGGGTGACAGAAATATGCCGCGATCGCTTTTAGCAGAAATGAACACACAAACGGCTCAAGGTGCGATAGAAAAATTCTGGGGAACGTTCTTTGCTGTCCGTGCATCGCTGAAAAATATCGCGGCTGACGGTTCTATTACCCTAACATCCAGCGTTACTATCTTTAAATCTTCAAAAATGGGAGGGATTTCTGCGATCGCCGCCGCAAATGGGGCAGTTGCAACTTTTGGGCGATCGTTAGCGTTAGAAATTGCACCGATTCGGGTCAATGTAATCGCTCCCGGATTAATAGAAGATACAAGTATTTGGAGCAGTCAAAGCGAGTCTGAACGCTCAGACTTAACCAAGTGGGCTGAAACATCCTTACCTGTCCAACATCTTGGTAAACCAGAAGAAGTGGCGCAAGCAGTGTTCAGTTTAATAACAAATCCCTACATAACAGGGGTTGTTTTGCCTGTGGATGGCGGTGTAACTTTGCTGTAATCACCATTTACTCAAATTATAAATTATGAAAAATAATTTTTTTTATTCAGCATTTAGGATTCATAATTTATTTGACGATCAGAGATTTCAGTTTATTTCTAAAATATGCCAAGCCAAGTTACTCAAGCTCAACCCCCAACAAGTATTTTTTCAGATTTGGCTCAATTCTGGAAAGATATAAAAGCGATCGCAGGCCCTTACTGGTATCCAACAGAGCCAGGGAAAAGAGCATTTCCAGATGTTCTCCGTGCTTGGGGAATGTTGATTATGCTGATATTACTAATAATCGCTCTTGTAGGTGTAACTGCTTTTAATAGTTACGTTGGTCGCTATTTGGTTGATACCCTTATTCAAGAAAAAGATTATTCTCAGTTCATTGAGATATTATCAGTCAATATTGTTGGGCTGGTCTTGGTAACTTTTTTAGTAGGGTTTTCTAAATTTGTCCGAAAAAAAATTGCTCTAGATTGGTACAAATGGCTAAATAATCAAACTTTAGATAAATATTTAAGCAATCGTGCTTATTATAAAATTAACTTTAGATCCGATGTAGATAACCCAGATCAGCGTTTATCTCAAGAAATTGAACCTGTAACTAGTAGCGCTTTGAATTTTTCAGCTACTTTCCTAGAAAAAGTACTGGAAATGGCAACTTTTCTAATAATTATGTGGTCAATTTCCCAACAGATTGCTCTTATTCTTGTTGGTTATACGATCGTAGGCAATTTGGTTGCTGTTTACTTAAATCAAAACTTAAATAAAATCAATCAAGAAGGGCTTGTATTTAAAGCTGAGTACAATTATGCTTTGAGTCATGTTCGAAATCATGCTGAATCAATAGCTTTTTTTCAGGGAGAAAAACAAGAATCAAATATAATTCAACGTCGATTTAATAATTTGATCAAAAATATAGAAAGTAAGATAAGTTGGGAAAGAGGTACAGAAATTTTTAGCCGAGGATATCAATCTGTTATCCAAATATTCCCATTTTTAGTACTTGCACCTCTATATATTAGAGATGAAATAGATTTTGGACAACTTGGACAAGCCGCTTTAGCTTCTAATATGTTTGCTATTGCTTTGGGCGAATTAATCACTGAATTTGGAACTTCAGGAAGATTTTCTACTTACGTCGATCGTTTAGCTGAGTTTTCAAATGCTTTAGGAGAAGTAACTAAAGAACCAGAGAATGTAAGTACTATTAAAACAATAGAAGAAAACCATCTTGCTTTTGAGCATGTCACATTACAAACTCCCAACTACGAGCAGGTGATCGTTGAAGATTTGTCGCTGTCTGTCAAAGCAGGAGAAGGTTTATTGATTGTTGGTCCGAGTGGTCGAGGTAAAAGTTCTCTGTTGAGAGCGATCGCTGGTTTGTGGAATGCAGGAACTGGTCGGCTGGTGCGACCTCCGTTAGAGCAAGTCTTATTCTTACCCCAGCGTCCTTATATAATTTTGGGAACTTTACGCGAACAGTTACTCTATCCTCAGACAACTCGCAAAATGAGCGATCGCGAACTAGAAGGAATTTTGCAACAAGTCAACCTACAAAACTTGCTTAGTCGAGTCAATGGTTTCGATACAGAAGTTCCTTGGGAGAACATATTATCGCTAGGAGAACAACAACGTTTGGCATTCGCACGGCTATTAGTTACTCATCCTAGCTTCACCATATTAGATGAAGCGACCAGTGCTTTAGATTTGAAGAATGAAGGAAATTTATATCAACAGTTACAAGAGGCAAAAACGACATTTATCAGTGTTGGACATCGAGAAAGTTTATTTAATTACCATCAATGGGTTTTAGAACTTTCACAAGATTCTAGTTGGCAACTTGTAACCGTACAAGATTACCAACGGCAAAAAACAACACAAATTGTCCCTGATCCTCCTCACAATGCTCAAATCGAAATAGATGATTTTTCTAAGAATCAATCTCAATCTCAACCAGAAATAGGGGTACTAAAATTCCCTAGTGAAGGGTTTTCTCATAAACAAATGCAGGCATTAACAGACTATTCTCTTGGAAGTATTAGAAGTAAAGCAAGCCTTGGTAAGTCCATTACTGCTAAGAACGGGTTTAATTACTACTACAACAAAGATCCCAAAGTTTTGAAATGGTTAAGAGTTTAGTGGTTACTTATGCTTTTTAGGTAACACAATTTCAATATTAGGCATAAAAAATGACAACAGTTTTTGTAGATAAACAAGAATTAGCTAAACAAATAGTCCAATTTATTGAGCAAAATGAAATTACCATTGCTGTCAAAAAACTCCGTCAAGAAGCAGCACACTCTTGTGAACTTCCTCCAGCTTGGTTACTCAAAACAGCAGATGCTTTAGAAAATAACGACTGGAGTATTTTGTCTGAAGACTTTATCAATATGGATTTTATTGGTAAAAATGGTTATTTCTTGATCGTCGCACCTTACCAAGTAAATCGACAATGCCAAAGCCAGATAGCTTTAAGTGCAATTTATGGCAAAATGCATGATAATTCTCAGCCATCTATTGAACAATTAGAAAATCTCAGTCGGGAAAAATTTGGAACATTGAGTCAAGCAATTCCTAGAAATCTTTCTTTTACTGAAATTGCTAGTTGTGGTAATACCAGTGGTGAAAGTGGTGAAGCTTTCATCGTCCCAAATGGATGGCCTTTTCCTAACAGTGTTTGTGGCCCAGCATTAAATAATGCTAGCCAGCAACAACGACGTTTTTTAGGTTCTAGCCGCCAATGCATCCAAAAAGTATTTGAATATGAAACAGCTAATTTACTATTAGGTCCTTTAGAAGACGAAATCAATGGTGAACGTTATCGCCATATCGACACTCAAGTTCATGAAGCAGGACATGCAAGTGGTTTGGGATTTGACTTTAAGGTAAAACACAACCTTTTCCAAAACTATTACTATGCTGGTGTAGAAGAATGGCGATCTGATAGTCTAGGATTTGAGTTTGCGGCTTGTATTTTACCTGCACAAGAAGCTGGGAAGTTGGTAGCTGTCAACTTCTGTATTCGCTTTGGCTTAGATGCTCACCGTTTAGGAGGCATAGAAAAAGATACCGATGTATATGCTAGCCTTATCAGCTTAGAATATCTTTTTCAAAATGATGCAATATATGTTACTAAAAATGGTCAATTAGCTTTACGTAATTTGAGTTATTCAGGTTTACTTCAAGCTGTAGAACTCCATCGGGCCCAAGCATTATCTCTGACTCGAAGAGAATTAAACCTTAAAAATCCTACAGGTATTTTTTATCTGTATAAAATCGATATTCATCCATCAACTCAATCAATTTTTCAGGGGCTAGTTATGGAACGCTGTCAAGGGATTTGGGCACAGTTACAATAATTTAATATTATTGCGATCGCAATAATATTGAAGACAACAGCCAATCCAAAATATAAAATACTTGCATTTTACGGAGGTGATATTCGTGGTATTATTCCAGCACTGATATTAACAAAAAAGGAAAAGCGGACACAAAAGGCAATTTTTAGTTTGTGCAATTTAATTACTGAAACAATTCTGGCACGCGAACTAAAGAAAATTTTGCATCCTGATTAGTCTTTTCGTGAACTATGTAAATATTTTAGGTAGCTAAAATGGACAAAAATGTTAAAATTTTAGGCCACATTATATAGATGTTAAGTGGGTTGAGTTGAGTTGAAATTTAAATGTAAGGAACTGGATCATGACTACTTCTAATCAGATTAAATCGGCGCTGTGGGAAAACAAGCAAGAGTATCCCCTAACTAGAGAATCTTTAAAAATGCTGCTTGAACACCGAATTCCTCTAATTCGGTTGAAAGATTTTGCAACGCCCGAAGAGTGTGAGATGTTATATGCTCAATCTCAATTGCTCAATTTTAATGCTTATCAAGATGTGAGTCCTAAAATTGAAAAAGTTGGTATCACAGTATTTGAATATAACAGCATTAGTAAAGGAGATTATTTTAAAGGAGTAGAACAAGCAACTAAATTAAGAGACTCCATTACGGCAGCCTCCTTCAATCCATTGGAGCGCATAATGGCAAAATTCCGAGAGTGTGGTGCGAATGTGCGAATTGCTTCGGAACCATTCTACGGTAGTTATTATGCAGGACTGATCAGAAAAATAGAGCATGGTACTCAACTTCATATAGATTTTGCGCCATTGGAACAATCGGGATGGGAAGTTTGTACAATTACTGCTCAACTTTCCTGGACTTTGTACTTAAAATTGTCTCCCAACAGTCATGGCAAAACGTGTATTTACGATCGCCAGTGGCAACCAGAAGATGAGCAACACAAGCTAGACTCCTACGGATATAGCGATAAAGTGCTTGCAGATGCAGATGCGATCGCTTTCCAGCCTTATGTCGGTGATGTATTGCTTTTCAATACAACAAACTTTCACTATGTTGAGCCAATGCATGGACAACGTGTAGCTTTTACTTCCATGATCGGATTACTTCCTAACGGTGAAATTATTTTCTGGTCTTGAAGTTGATAAGTAGGAGACAAAAGCTATTAAAGATAATTAATAATTTTGTCTACCTACTTATGATTGTTTCGCCTACTAAAGAAATCCTAATTTAGTATTGCTAACTATATTGAGAATAAAACCTTTGTAGGGTAGTTTTTAACTCGGTTTACCATGCAATTAATTGAATAGGATTCCTATAACTCGGTGAGACAATTGGCAATTTAGAAAATACAGTGAGGAAGTGATTCATGCCCTTAGCAGCTGTGATGACTGCACCGAACCAACCAGTTGAAGTGCAACAATTACCATACCCGATTCTGGAAAAGGGTGGAATCATTATTGAAACCTTATATTCTGAGGTTTGTGGAACTGATGTACATTTACTGCGTGGGCATTTAGAGGGAGTACCCTATCCAATTATTCCCGGTCACTTCTGTGTTGGTCGTGTGGTAGAAACAGGAGGGCAGGTTAGTGATGTCAATGGTAAATTAATTCAACCTGGAGCGATCGCCACTTTTTTAGATGTTCACGAAACCTGTTACAACTGCTGGTATTGTCTAGTAGCTAAAGCATCCACTCGCTGTCCCCAACGCAAAGTTTATGGTGTCACCTACTCCGCAAATGATGGCTTACTGGGCGGTTGGTCTGAACTAATTTACCTCAAACCAGGGGTTAAAGTTTTAACTTTACCCGAAGAAGTCACACCAAGACAATTTATTGCTGGGGGATGTGCTTTGCCAACTGCACTACACGCTATCGATCGAGCGCAGATTCAAATTGGTGATGTTGTTGTGGTGCAAGGTTGTGGCCCTGTGGGTTTGAGTGTGGCAATTCTAGCTTTGCTATCAGGTGCGGGCAAAGTAATTGTCATCGATAAATTTGAGAGCCGATTAGTAACTGCAAAATCCTTTGGAGTCGATGAAACTCTTGTAATTAAAGCTAACGATCCACGACAACATATTGAGCGGGTTTTGGAACTAACGCATGGACATGGTGCTGATGTGACTATTGAAGCTACAGGCATTCCCATTGCTGTCAAAGAGGGCTTGAATATGACGAGAAATGGAGGCCGCTATGTTATTGTCGGGCATTACACAAATACCGGTGAGATTCTCATCAATCCCCACTTAGAGATTAATCTCAAACATATTGATATTCGCGGAACTTGGGGAATTGATTTCAGCCATTTTTACAGAATGATTGAATTACTAAAACGTCATAGTGATTCCAGCAAAAATATTGCTTGGGAAAGCCTAATTAGTCGTTCATACACACTACAAGAAATTAATCAAGCGCTGGTAGATGTAGAAAAAGGCTCTGTATTAAAGGCTGTGATTGTTCCAAATCTATCTTGATAACAATAATAGATTAAACGACTTGTGTAATAGGGAGAAAATATGCTCGGAGATTTAGAAATTGCCTTTATCGGTGGTGGGACGATGGGTGAAATGATAATGACTAGATTGTTATCAACGAAGATTGTTTCAAAACCCGATCTAATTATTGTCAGCGATCCGCTTTCTGCGCGATGCCTTCATTTAGAAAAGGAATATGGAATCCGTACTACAACCAGCAATATAGAAGCGGTAAAAGGTGCATCCATTGTGATATTGGCGGTGAAGCCGCAGGTTTTAGGATCTGTTATGGCTATGCTGAAGGATAAAATTTCACCTGAAGCTTTAGTAATTAGTATTGTGGGTGGAGTAAGTATTGCATCTCTGTGCCAAGGGTTGAATCATCCTGCTGTTGTCCGTACAATGCCGAATATTGCAGTACAAGTTGGTCATGGGACTACAGTGTGGAGCGCATCATCAAGTGTAACAGAGATACAGCGATCGCACACCCAAGTTATTTTACAAGCATTAGGCAAGGAATTTGTTACCCAAAATGAACATTACCTTGATATGTCAACGGCGCTGAGTAGCGCGGGGACTGGATTTGTGTTTCTGTACATCGAAGCGATGATTGATGCTGGGGTTCAGATGGGTTTAACTCGCACACAAGCTCAAGAACTAACCTTGCATACAATTGCTGGCAGTGTAGAACTTATGTTTCAGACTGATGAACATCCAGCCGTCTTACGAAACAAAGTAACTAGTCCTGGGGGAGTCACTGCTGCTGGTCTTTACGAATTAGAAAAAGGTGGTATGCGAACTGTCATCTCTAATGCAGTGCTTGCTGCTTTAAGCCGCACTCAAAAAATAGGTGATATCAGTTAAAAAAGTCTGCTCAACTGCAAAGATAGTTCTGAGTTATAAAGTAGTTTTCTTTTGTATGAAGTAGAAAGCTACTAGTTTTGAGGCAGGGAGTAGGAATTAGAAACTCTTTATATCTGATTTTTAATCTGGCATTTTTTACCTCATTTACTTACAAATTGCTGTATGTAAGTACTGATCATAAGTTTCTTATTCGATACTTATTACTGATCATTAAGCACTAAATATTTCTAAATTTAATAAAAAAGTTAGGTTAATTTAAAAATATGCAAACCACAGTTGTTTAACAACTAATAAAAGGTTGCTTTTACTCTATAAATGTTTCTATTATTCCCTATTCTGACAACAGTTTAATTTACAAGAAATTATGAGCGAGAAAATTCCCATGCTAAAAACAATCAAGTGGCAAAAATTAAATGACTGTGAAATGAATAATCAAAATTTCGAAGCATTGCTGAGAAATGAGATTCCATCAATTCGTATCCCTAAATTTGCTTCAGATGAAGAATGTAACAAATTAGCTCTGGCAATTGAAAAAGTTGGCTTTGATTTTTATAGAAATGTGGAACCACCAATAGGAAGAATTGGAATTACCCAATTTGAATATAGAAACCGGGATAAATTGGGATATTTTGATGCGGTTAAAAAAGCCAATACAACTTATAATCAGGTAACTTCTTTATCTTTTGACCCGCTAAAACGCTTGGCAACAACTCTGCGCCAGAATGTCTCAAGTAAAGTCCAAATTGCTTATGAGGATGAAGCTTATGGGGATTATTTTGCCGGATTGATCCGTCAGATTAATATCGCCTTGTTACACATAGACTTTGCTGAATTAGATGCTCCAAATTGGGGAATAGGAAATGTTACCTCACAGCTAGTATGGAATCTCTATGTCAAAGCGCCTAGCCAAGGAGGTATCTGCAAAGTCTACAATCGACAATGGCAGCCCGATGATGAAAAATATAAAACTCCTGGTTCCTATGGCTACGATTCTTCTTTAGTAACTAACTCAGAAGTAAAACATAATATTCCACTTACAGGAGATTTAGTCATCTTCAACAGCCGTAATTTTCATGAAGTCTTACCAGGCATTGGAGAACGTATAACAATTAGCTCTTTTATTGGAAAAATGCCGGGAGGTGATTTAGTTTTTTGGTCGTAAAGGCAATTTATAAACCTGTAAAAGGGTGTAAAGGTAGCTATTGCTACTTTTAAGAATGGATGCCTTTTAATGGTAATACCCAGGACGTATTTTGATTGTTCTATATTGTTTGATGTAGCGCAGGTAAGAAAGCTTGCGCTCGAAATACCCAAATGATAAAATAAGTCGAGTTATATAATATTACTTGCTATTTATATAGTAATATATATTAGAGTTTGAATTTTTTGCTTTATATATTAGTTAAACTTGAATTTTTATTAATACACATAGTATACTATGGCTGAAAATTATCAAGATAGACTCGTATTCCAAGTAAGTAATGAAGAAGTAACTTTACTTGAAGCTGAAACAGATAAAATTATTTTTGAATTTTCTGGTAAGCAGTATTTAAAATACATTGGATGGAAACAAAAGGTGGAAAAGCGTATAGCTATACAGGAATTGGAAACAGGCAAAAGATTTTTTGACGGAGAAAAACTTAGTCAAAATAAATTATAGTAAAATTAGAAAACAATTAGAAACTGGACAAGTAGAAGTATACTATGGAGCGATAGAAGAAGGATATGTTTTTACCTTCTATCCTACTTCTGTAGTTAATATTGTTAAAATCAAAAATACTTTAACAGGAGACGAAATTGACCTCACAGACTATGATAGCTGGTAACGTGTAACAACAGTAATACATTAATATAATCGTGATTTTTAATACAATAATATTCATGATTCGGATTATACTCAGGCGTTTGGCATAAAATCTGGACTGTCATCACTTTGTTAAATAATCGTTCTCAAAGTCAAAAGTCAACTAGAGAGATTTATCTATGTCTACAGTACTTGCTTATCTTGAAGACACGTATAAATTCACTGATAATGCTCACATTGAGTATGTTGCCAATGATGAACGGGGTTCTTATTGTGTACTCGATAGCACTGTGTTTTATCCGCAGGGTGGTGGCCAGCCCTCAGATATAGGCACTATTGAAGCAAAAGGAGTTCAGCTTCCAATCGGTTTCGTAAGCTTTGTAGATGGAGATGTTCGTCATTATGGAGATTTTTCATCTGTATCTTTAGAAAAAGGCGAAGAGGTAAATTTATATGTTGATGAAGCCCATCGTATGCAAAATGCTAAGGCTCATACAGCTGGACATCTTATGTACACCATAATCGAATCCCTAGATAAAAATCTAATCGCAGTTAAAGGGTATCATTTTCCAGATGGTTCCTATGTAGAGTTTCAAGGAAGCCCTTCGTTTGAAAATACGGAGATATTTATTGCTGAAGTTAATACAAAAATTAGTGAAGCTTTAAATGAAGCTACCAGTGTAGAAGTTTCACTGATTACACCAGAAAAATTAGCACTACGTTGGTCTAACATACCCAATAATTTACCTCCAGGAAAACCTTTGAGAGTAGTGACAATTGACAATTTTCACCCAACTCCATGTGGAGGGACTCATTTAAAATCACTTAATGAATTAAAAAGTGTAATAGTTACTAAAGTAAAACGTCAAAAAGGAAATCTCAAGATCAGTTATAAATTTGAGTAGATTTAAACGTATCTCCTTAATAATTCGAGGTAGGCAATAATTCTGGTTGCCATGACCAACCTAAGGAATGAAAAGAAACTTGGAAGCTAGTAATAGTTTTTATTGAATTTACCTGATGTGCTTTTTCCGAAATCCTTTGTGAGTAAGCCTTTTGAGACTTAACGGCAAAAGTCAGAATCCTTTATGAGACTTAACGGGAAAAGTCAGGTTCTAAGATGTATGATAATTTCCCAAACGTCCATCTTCCATATAAATAATACGGTCAGCAATATCAAGAATGCGATTGTCGTGAGTAACCATCAAAACAGCACAACACTGTTCCCTAGCTAGGTGCTGCATAAGTTCTACTACATCTCGACCTGATTTACTATCTAAAGCAGCAGTGGGTTCATCAGCTAAAACCAGTTTGGGATGACTTACCAAAGCACGCGCAACTGCAACTCGCTGTTTTTGCCCACCAGATAAGTCGTCAGGATAGTAATTTATTCTATTTCCCAAGCCAACAGCTTCCAGCATAGTTTTGGATTTAGCTTGAGCTTGTTGATTGTCAAATTCTTTGTGCAACTCCAGCGACATCTGAACATTCTGGCAAGCAGTCAAAAATTGCAGCAAATTGTGAGCCTGAAAGATATAGCCAATATTGCGACGGATTTGTATTAATTGATTATGACTACCTTTATATAGTTCATTTCCTAAAACCTTGAGGCTTCCCTCTTGGACAGACCGCAAGGCTCCTATTAAGGTGAGAAAGGTTGTTTTACCTGAGCCTGATTGTCCCATCAAAATAACTACTTCACCAGGATAAATTGCTAAGTTTATATCAAATAACATTTGTTTACGCAATTGACCTTGACCAAAGTAATGATTGAGATTCCGAATAGCAATAATAGGATTTTCTAACATTTAAAAACTATAAATATATTTGATTTACTTAAAAAATATCTGCTGGGTCTGCGGTTCGCAACTTACGTACAGCAATTGCACCAGAAATAGAACACATTAAAATTGTCATAATAAAAACTAATATAGAACGGCTAGCACTCATAAACATTGGTAAAGAAGTAGCAGCCTTAGTTAATTCATATAAACCCAAAGAAATTTCCAACCCAGGAATGTAGCCCAAAATCGCTAAAATTAGAGCTTCTTGAAAAACAATATTTAATAAATAATTATCGGTAAATCCCATAGCCTTAAGGGTGGCATACTCGGCTAAGTGTTCGTTCACATCTGTAAAAAGAATTTGATAGACAATCACTATGCCAACAATAAATCCCATGCTTGTACCAAGTGCAAACATAAAGCCAATAGCTGTACTGGTGCGCCAATAATCTTCCTCAAAATTAATAAATCCTTGATAAGTAAGCAATCTTACATCTTTAGGAAGTTTTGCGGCTAGATTATCAATAACTTTTTGTTTATCAACGCCTGATTTAAGGTTGATTAAACCAATATTAATTTCTCCCCGACGGCGATTTTTAAATAAACGCAAAAAATTTTGATCGCTAGTAACTACAGTCTCATCAGCAGCAAATGAGGGACCGAGAGTAAACAAACCAACTGTTTTAATTCTATAGTTACTGATTTCTGTCACTACCTGTTTTTTACGCTCAAATTCAGCAGCAATTGAACCATACTCTGAGCGAGAAGAACGATCAAAAAGAACAGTATCAGGAAGTTTTAGCTTATTTAAATTTTGATTTACCTCTGGTATGGTAAAAATAGGTTTTTCTGGTTCAAAACCGACTACAAATATCGCTCGGTAATTGCCCTTAATAGGATTTTTCCATCCAGTTGAATGGGAAACAAGCAGACTATCGATTGGTAGATATTAACGGATTAAAAGTTGATGGAATCAAGCAACCTTTTTTTGTCAAGGCTATCTTTTCGCTACAACAAGAATTACCTGACTTAGTCGCTTATGTGATTGCTAAACCGGAAGTAAATTTAGATTTAAAAAATAAAAGTTTCCGGTTTGTGGGTGCGAAACCAGCCAAAAAATCACCGCAAAGAAAGAAGATTGGGCAATTAGGAACTACCGGTAACGATCTCAGTCTTGCTGCTGCAACAGATCCTTCGGGCAACGTTTTTATAACAGGATATACCACTGGGCCTTTGTTTGGAACTAATCAAAGTTCTACAGATGCCTGGGTAGCCAAATATGATAGTACAAAAAGATGAAACTTATAATTCCTGGTTAGCAAAGTTCGACACCCAAGGTAATAATAAGTGGATTCAACAGTTTGGTAGCAAAAATAATCTTGACTATCCTTCGGGTGTGACTGCTGATAACCGTGGTAAGGTTTATGTGACGGGATTTACTGATGGGTTACTGGGTGATGTGACTGGATTGGATAGTTCGGCTGTAGATGCTTGGGTGTCTCAATTTGATGCAAAGAAAGGAAGGCTGCTGAAGTTTATTGGTGATGATACTAATAATAGAATCAGCATTGCCGAACCTAATGCAATCTCCACCCTTGATGTTAGTAATGATATTGTTACTGATGAGAGATTACCAATAGGCGATAACATCATTAAGACTACTAAGGGAACCAATACAAACGTTAGTGTCGCAAGTTATGGCAAAATCGCTTCTAGCCTTGGCAAGATTTTCAACCCTAATATCAAAAACTCTTTTCCTAGAGTTTTAGCTAAGGAAATTGATAATGGTAATATAGCAATACCAAAAACATAGAAGTCTGAAAAGATAATGACGGAATTTTATCGGATTAGGATTGATTTTTGAAAAAACTCCGTACATCTGGAGAAAGATGAAATCAAAGGTAGTGTTTCGGATAAACCATTCAAACATCCATTTTAAGTAAGCAATGCTCCAGACAAAATTAGCCAGCAATAACGCCGTAAGGTTGTAGGTTTTGGTAATTAGGATGGGATTTAATTACAGCCGACGAGAGTCCTAACGTTGAAATAAAGGTGTCGAGCAGATGGTCATTGAGTGCCCATCGCTCGACACTCGCCATTGAAAAGACAAGGGATTTTTGACCCGACTGAACCCCTTTATGGCGTGGCTCCATTGAAGCGCTAAAACCATAGGGAGGCGCGGTAATTCTCCCAACTTTGAACTGAGGCGCATCATCGCATACCAGAGTTCGCACAGGATGTCCGTGATTTCAGCAGAAACAATTCTATTGCCCTGAATACCTTCAAACACCTATTTTATCGTAGACTAAGATTGCGATCGCCTATTCAATCTGAATCCCTCAAACCCATTCACAATAAACATTTACGTTTTGCGGATAAGTCTAATGTTTCCAGCATCGACACTTAATTCTTCAACAATGTCTTCTTGCACCAGCAAGTCAAAGTTCTGGCAATGTACCAATCGTTGTTGACTGCTATGGGAAACTTGTACACCCGTAAAATACTCAATATGACCAGGGGTGAGAATTTGTTGTACCGCCTGCTGTTGTTGTTGAACGTGTAGCTTGCCGCCGATTTGTACAGACTGGAGCAATCATTCTACCGCGTGGCTGATGCGTCATCGCCTGGGACTCAGAGTGGTGTTGATGGATCTGCTGGCTGGCGTTGAGATTAAAGGGGGACGAAGCAATGATTCAGGTTTTGGCATTCTCCAAACGCAACGTATCTCACGTTAAAGGTATCTTCAATCTGAACATTCCCCTTGAGTGGCAATTTTTTTGTAACGAACTTATGCAAAGCTGTAAAAGAAAAATGCTTTGTTAAACATTATCTATGAATATCCATAAAGTCTCTACTACTCCGTTCAGTGACCAAAAACCAGGTACTTCTGGGCTGCGGAAAGCAGTTAGAGTTTTTCAGCAGCCCCACTACCTGGAAAATTTTATTCAATCCATCTTCGATTCTGTGGGGGACTTGCGCGGACAAACCTTAGTCTTGGGTGGTGATGGTCGTTATTACAACCGCCAAGCTATTCAAATCATTTTGAAAATGGCTGCGGCCAATGGCATTGGGCGGATTAAAGTTGGTCAACGGGGTATTTCGTCTACTCCTGCGACTTCCGCGATTATTCGCAAGTACCAGGCTATTGGTGGCATCATCTTGTCTGCTAGCCATAATCCGGGCGGGCCAAATGGTGACTTTGGTGTGAAATATAACATTAGCAACGGTGGCCCAGCGCCGGAAAAGGTGACAGAGGCTATCTACGATCGCAGTAAAGTCATCGATAGCTACCAAATTCTGGAAGCACCAGATGTAGATTTAGAAACCTTGGGTGAGTCACATTTAGGAGAGACGGTAGTTGAGGTGATTGACTCCGTACATGATTATCAAGAGTTAATGGAGTCCCTGTTTGATTTTGAACGGATTCACCAACTGTTAACAAGAGGAAATTTTCGGTTCAGCATTGATGCCTTACATGCCGTGGCTGGCCCCTATGCCCATGCCATTTTCGAGCAACGTTTGGGTGCACCAGTGGGAACTGTGCAAAATGGTACACCCCTAGAAGACTTTGGGGGCGGGCACCCTGACCCCAATCTGGTTTATGCTCATGAGTTGGTGGATATTTTATACGCAGAGAATGCACCAGACTTTGGGGCAGCTTTTGATGGAGATGGCGATCGCAATATGATCTTAGGGCGTAAGTTCTTTGTCACTCCTAGCGATAGCCTCGCAGTTTTAGCCGCAAACGCCAAGCTAATCCCTGGCTATAGTGAGGGTTTAGCCGGGGTAGCGCGATCAATGCCTACTAGCCAAGCAGTAGATCGAGTTGCTGCTCAGATCGGGATTGAATCCTATGAAACACCCACTGGCTGGAAGTTTTTCGGCAATCTCTTAGATGCGGGTAAAGCTACTCTCTGCGGTGAAGAAAGTTTTGGTACCAGCTCTAACCATATCCGCGAAAAAGATGGGCTATGGGCTGTGCTGTTTTGGCTAAATATCCTAGCAGTCCGGCAACAATCTGTTGAGCAGATTGTCCGGGAACACTGGCAGACTTATGGACGCAATTATTACTCCCGCCATGACTATGAAGAGATACAGACAGGACCTGCCAACACTTTGATAGAAAGGCTGCGTTCTTTATTGCCAACTCTCAAAGGCAAGCAATTCGGTAACTATCAAGTTGAATACAGTGATGACTTTAGTTATACCGATCCTGTTGATGGTAGCATTAGCGAGCAACAAGGTGTTCGCATTGGCTTTACCGATGGTTCTCGAATTGTGGTGCGACTTTCTGGTACGGGAACTCAAGGTGCAACCCTAAGGGTTTATCTAGAAAGCTATGAGCCAGATCCCGCCAAACATGACCTTGATCCACAGGTTGCACTTGCTTCTTTAATCACTATTGTCCAGGAGATAGCCCAGATCCGCGAACTGACAGGACGAGAACAGCCAACTGTGATCACCTAGTACTTTGCTTGCGCTAGTTTTGAGGTTTGTAGTCAGCACAAAGCGTGCTTAGAAAATAACGATGCTTTGTGCTTACTACGAACTTGCTTACCATTGCTATTATTTGGTGAAGCCCAGATATTAGATGAAAATGAACGTATCAATAGTAAAATTGAATTGGCGCAAAAGTTCTAATAGACTCTTTCAGATTTCGGCAATTTCTTTAGCCAGAGTAATATCTGTGACAGTCTGAAAAACGTCAATTAAATTAAATAAACTTCGTAGTAATATTTATCAACTGCAATTCTCAAGACTTTGTTCATTGCCAGAAACTAAAGAAAATCTAGCGGTGAATATCAGTAAGTTTATTGTTGCAAGCATATCAAAAACTCAAAATTTACCCTATATTCTGATTCTCCAACGCTAGTTACAACGAGCTTTGTGGTGATTCTCACCACATTTTTTTTGTTCATCCTCTTGACATAGTTGATGATGACACGTTATAAACTTTGAAGATAAATAAAGTCAGTCTGCCTAATCCACTATAATTACCTGAAACATTTTGTGAGTAAGGGTAAACCGGAGCGGAGGAACCAAGTTTGGGGCGTATCTTGAAGAAAGTTAGGAGTTAATGGTTGAGGAGTTAGAAGTGACTAAAGTATATAACTCAGAACTCATAATTTTCTAAAGAAGGACATCTCTCAGTCCTAGCCCGTCAGCTAACTTCGTCGGCATTGAGAGGAGACTGAACGAGCAGCATTCTTACAAGTAATGCCTTGTTCTCGTCAGTGTCCTTTGGCTGGTAACTTTGCGGTTCGTTGTGCCTGCCTCGGCCTTGAGAGAGGATAACAATATCTTGATTTCTGGCGTCTGAGGCAGGATTATTTGCCTTGAGGTGAAAATCAGCTATGTTGTTCCAGAATAAGAAACATCGCATTGCCCTAATTTCTGTTGATGGAGACCCAGCGGTTGAAATTGGTCAAGAAGAGGCTGGAGGTCAAAATGTCTATGTGCGTCAAGTAGGTTATGCCCTAGCCCAGCAAGGTTGGCAAGTGGATATGTTCACTCGTCGTAGTAGTCCTGAACAAGCTGCGATCGCTCAACATAGTCCAAATTGTCGTACTATTCGGTTAAAAGCTGGCCCCGCTAAATTTATCGGGCGAGATAACTTATTTCACCATCTACCTGAATTCATCAGAGAATTCCAGCAATTCCAGGAGCAACAAGGCTTCCATTACTCCCTAATTCATACCAACTACTGGTTATCATCTTGGGTTGGCATGGAATTGAAAAAGCAGCAACCGCTGATTCAGGTACATACTTACCACTCTTTAGGAGCGGTTAAATACAGAAGTATTGGTGATATTCCCGTAATTGCAGCCCAGCGATTAGCTGTAGAAAAAGCCTGTTTAGAAACTGTAGACTGTGTAGTTGCAACTAGTCCGCAAGAACAAAAACACATGCGGATACTCGTTTCCAGCAAGGGGAATATTGAAATGATTCCCTGTGGCACCGATACTGATAAATTTGGAAATATTCAACGGTCTGCGGCGCGGGAAAAGTTGGGAATTGCACCAGATGCCAAGATAGTTCTCTACGTTGGTCGCTTTGACCGACGCAAAGGAATTGAAACTTTAGTACGAGCCATTGCCAAATCTAGTTTAAGGGGTGAGGCTAACCTCCAACTAGTGATTGGGGGTGGTAGCCGTCCAGGTCAGAGTGATGGAATTGAACGCGATCGCATTGCCAGCATCGTTACTGAACTTGGATTAGAAGATTGTACAACCTTTGCTGGTCGCCTAGATGAAACTGTCCTTCCCTTCTACTACGCCGCCGCTGATGTCTGCGTAGTACCCAGTCACTATGAACCTTTTGGTTTAGTTGCCATTGAGGCAATGGCTAGTCAGACTCCAGTCGTAGCTAGTGATGTTGGTGGGTTGCAGTTTACTGTTGTACCAGAAGTCACAGGGTTACTTGCCCCTCCCAAAGATGAAGTAGCTTTTGCTGCTGCCATAGACCGGATTCTCATCAACCCAGCTTGGCGAGACCAGTTAGGTGAAGCGGCTCGACAACGAACAGAAATTGCCTTTAGTTGGTATAGTGTGGCATTCCGACTAACTCAGCTATACACTCGTTTGCTGGCTCAAACAGCACCCAATACCCGACCCCGGATTGCAGCTTAACTTCTACAGTTTTAAGCGTGCAGCTAAATAATCATCAGAGTCAAACACAAACTACTCAACCTGCTTAATTAGAGGGTCAGAATTATGCTGAATATTGGAGATTATGCTTTGCATCAAAGAACAGGGCAGATTGGTCAAGTTTTCGGTTATGGACATCAGGTAATGGATGGAGTTTACATAACCACTCTCAAAGTCAGAGTAAGCAAGCATAAAGCAACTAGTCGTCAAAGCAGATTTATCGAGGATGCTTACTCTACTTGGACGCAGACAGAGGAAGCATAAATTACTTGATTGCTCATTAACCCCAAACAGCCAAAGCAATACGATTCAGTTAAGGCTAAAACTCTTTATCGAAGTTCAAACAACAACTCTAAAAAGAGTTGTTGTTTGAACTTTGGGGTTTTCAGCTAGTGGTCTGTCCCATTAATTTTGCGGGGTAAAAGGTAATTAAGCCCTTTCCCTTCCCCTATTTCACTTTGGCGCGGAAGCGAACAAAGCCATAGGAATTTGCTGGTGTACCGGAACCAGTGGCTGCGGGTAGATTGGGTAAAATTGGGCTGCGTGTAATATCTACAGTTACAGCCCCATTAGTGTTAATACCACATTGCGATGGTGTGGCTGCATCATTGGCTGGATAAAAACGCCCGCGATCGCTGGCATCTTGTATATTGCTAAGATAAACCGTGGGTGTATTAGAACCAACAGCCAAGGCAATACCTTGATCTGCTCCTGCTAACCCACCATCACCAGGAGTTTGACCATTAAAGGCAGTAGCAAGAAAAGTAGTATTGCTAGGAACTAAGTCACAGAATTTGACATTAGTAGCATTACTCGGCCCCTTAGAGAGGAAATAGATAGTGTATTCCACCTCATCCCCTGGCTTCACAGTGCCAGCATTAATCAATCCTCGCAAGTAGCCAGCAGGCCATTTGTCATCACTATCATCAGAGGCATAAGGTTCTGGTACATAGTTTGCAGCATTACTAGGAACATCGCTACGACCATCCACAATATCGGTCAAATCTTGATTATTAATGCGGGTGATGCGTTTAATTAATAAAAGCTTTGCATTAGCAGTCATAGCACCGTTATTGTTTTCACCTACGCTGGTAATACGACTACCGATAGTATCAGTATCTCTAGTTGGCAAGTAGTTTGGACACCGTGCGCTGGCATTCTTACTGGTACTAGCTTCCCAGCAAGCACTACTATTACTATCTTGACCATTTGGGGTCAAGCTGATAGATTGTCCATTGCTGCTTCCAGCTAAAGAGGACTGATAGGTATTGTCCCAGAGATTCAAAGAACTTGGGGGAGGCGCATTTACCCCACTACCAGCACCATAGGCAACATAGTCGATAATTTTATTTTGGTTATCGTACAACCAGATATCATCACCAGAGTTATTCAGCTTAGGAGTCTGTCCTAACCAAGTTTGAAAAGCTGCTGCTGTTGCTTGCTGGTTGGGTTTATTATTCCCAATCCAAATCACAGCATATTGCCCTGGTTGTAAAGTTGTACCATTGGGAAATGTATAACTAAACCCGCCAGCACCATCACTACTACCAACAATGAGGTTGCCATCTGTGAGCTTCACACCACTCAAATCTACAGCAGATGCAGAAGCATTGTAGAGTTCAATAAACTCATCATTCGTGTCAGCAGCAATAGTATTACCTGTTTCATTATATAGAACTTCGTTAATGATAACTTTGCCTGCTAATGGTGAAACCTGATAATTCAGAGCATTTAATGCTGTGAACAACGTCGGGTCATCATCGTCAGTTTTACTAGGATCATTTCCTAAGTTCACCTTATCATCAGTTGTTTGTAAGAAATTATTGCCTGGGGTGGGAGAGTTAGTAGTACCACCAGCAGAGTCTGCATCTGTGAATACCTTACCAACTGTTCCTGTAGGGTTATCTGGAGTATTGAACTCAGCACTTGCTTGGTTACTAATAGAATTGCCACCATTAGCATCGTTAATTGTGGCAGTAATTTTAATGATGATGGTATCGCCTACACGCAAAGTACCAGAGTTAGTAACAGCACCAGAACCGTTGTAACTAGGATTGAGAGTGATGTTATTTCCCGCAGTAACAGTTGAAATTACCTTACTTACAAAGGTTAGCTGTGAAGGCAAGGAATCGTAAATAACAAAATTGATTGCGTCGCTGTTACCTGGATTAAGGTTGGAATAAGTGATAGTGTATTCGACACTATCGCCCACAGTGACTGTACCGCTACCATCATTGTCAGTCAGGAAGCGAACAGATTTAGTTCCTTTCACATTTGCCTGCTTGTTTGCGGTAATAACTAAGGGAGCAAGTACTGCTTGACTAGGGAAGTACGTCCAGGTGTCTATTCCCTTAAAGTCACCGTAGATGCTACTAAACTCATGCTCTCCTGTTGCACTATTTATCCCTCTGGAGGCATTACGGGGGTTAGTAGCTCCCGTACCACCTAAATTAATCGATGTTCCATTGGCGGTAGTATAATTATTGTCATTGTAATAAACCGTCGTAGAGCTAATCTGCTGTCCATTTTGATCCGTAAGATTAGGAAATGTAGCAGGCGGGTTCTCCATCGTAATTTTGAACCCCAGAGGATTATTCTCAGCGTCCAACATAGGAAAGTGATATTCACCCGCTCTGGTCGTGATTTGGGCATTGTAGGATGCATTATTCGCTAGGGGTTGTAGATTAATCCCATTGGCATCTTTGCCATCCCAAACTACCACATTAGACCCAGAAGATAGTATGTTCTGTAGCACGCGATCGCTACTGGGGTCATAAATGCCATCATTATTAGTGTCAATGATGATTTGATAGCTACCACTAGAAGCAGAATTAAAGCTAAAATAGCCCCCAACCCCGACATAAGTTTGGTTCCCACTCCCTCCATTTGCTCCAGTGAATTGAAAATTAGTCGGTGCTGCTGGAATAATTGGTGATAAAGGAATACCTAAACCTGAGAGCGTTATAGTGTCGGGTCGGTTGAAAAAAACTAGGTGGGTAATGTCCGTTGCAGTATCGGCAGCACTCGGATCCTGGACTCGCACATTGCCAGCAAAGTTGAGGTTGTTATCAGTAGCACCGCCAGCAGAACGGTAAAGAGTACTGTTATTGGTTTTGTCAAGATATCCCCGATTATTAGCAAAAAAGATGAAGCCAAACGGATCGACTCCATTCATATCGGTTTCATACCGATAACCATCTTTAGTTTGAATATAAAGCTTAGAGTTAAGTGCTAAATCAGCAGGAGCGCCATTCTGCCCAGCATTTCCTCCCATATTCATAGCGATATAGTTGGTAAATACCCGCCCTTTTTTGGCAACACCGTTACTATCCCGAACTGTAATATCCCAAGCAGCTACTCCGCCATTTTGGCTGCTATCTGTAGGGAATGCCGCAGTAGTAGTTCTAGGCGGAGGATTGTTAGTGGTGCTAGGGGCATGAAATTCAACTGTGTAAATACCAGTTTCTGTAGCAGTGAAGCTACAAGGACTGTACCCACCTGCACTGGGTAAGGGGCCAGCTAATTCCTTGGTAAGCGTATCAATCAAGCCAAAGCCAGAGGCCAAAACATCACAAGACCCATTTTGACCTCCGAGGGGACTACGGTAAACGATATCTTTATTACTATTAGCACTGGTAGGAACACTAGAACCAAGATTAACAATTTCTCCTGCTTGGACATAAACTTGGAGTGTTGTTTGTCTGGTAATACCCGCAGTGGTTGTACTTGCCCATTCTAAGTAGGGTCGATACCCACCATCGGCGACTAACTCTTTGCTGCCCTCAGCCCAGCTAGGTTGTATCCCTTGTCCTAAGGCACACAGAACAAAGGCGAAGCTACCTAGTAGTTTTCCTTTTACAAAAGTCCTTCTTTGCGCCTTTGCGCCTTTGCGTGAGCTTTTCATACTGTCATTCAGCAACGCCAAAATATTTATGTGAGAAGTCTATTTTAATTAGGGCATTCAGAGGTTTCATTAGCTTTTGCAAAGCGATCGCCCGCTTTGAGTTTGCCCAAAGTGAGGTAATATCTACCATCTGGATTGATATTCACTGTGGCGATTGTTGTCAAATACGTAAACAAAGATTTCATGGTTTAATTCCTGACTCGTAGGCTCGACGTTGCATTCTTGAGTCTATTGACCAAGGTTATTGATTCCTTTTGCTGCGGTGGTGGAATTTTTTGCTGTCCAAAGCCGTCAAATAATTCGTTGAGCTTGACCGTAAAGCCCAAATATGCCCCACCTGCGGAACGTGTCCCGGAAAAATCTCGGTCATCGACTTTACCAAAAACGTATCCAGCAGAAAGACGCAGATTAGGAGTGAGGTAATAACCTGTTTCCACAACAAAGCCTGTCTCACTGTAGTTTGATTGACCAATCCAGCGAGCCTCACCAACTAAATCCCAGCTATATCCCAAACGATAAGTAGCTCGCAATTGTCCCAGATTAACCATACTTGTACCAACTAAATCGTTAGCTAAATAAGAAGTACTGTTACGCAAAGCATATTTACCGTAGAATTCCCATTGCCAGTTAGGGGCATAGATAGCTTCTAAGGCAAAGGTATGGTCTTGAGAACCTGTACCACTGCCTAACAAAATGGTTTCAGGAATAATTGCCGGATTTTGGCGATATTCATAACGCAACAAAGCATTAAATTTATCGCTATTGGGGTCGCGGTAGGCTAAACCCAGCTTTAGATTAGCGGTATCTCCCAATCCTGAAAGCTTTTGATTAGAAGAGTTTGCTTGTTGATAACGTACCAGAGCCGTAAGAGCCGGAGAAATTTTACCTGTTATCCCTGCGGTAATTACTGTATTGCTACCACCAGAAGAAGAGCGATGTTCGTACCGAGCACTGGCTTGGAACTGAGGATTATCAGAGTATTCCAGCCCAACACTGTAACTATCGCCACCATCAAATCCGATCGCAGATGCTGCTTGACCAAAGGCGTAGGGTTGGGCATATTGTTGACCCGCCGCAGTTCGTCCAAAGAAGTTGCCAAATACGTGTTCGTAAGCTAAATTCAGCCGCAATCCCGAAGCAATAGTCCAACGGTTATTTAGACCAATTGCACCTTGGGTAGTAAGTTCATTTGCACCACCCAAAATTGAGTAACGACCAGTCAAGGTGGTATCACTACCGAGTTTGTGTTCACCATTGACACTTAAGCTGGTGATAGAATTACCCGAAAATTGACCGCCAGTGTAAAACTGTTGAGCCAGACTGACGCTGACACCAGGAATTACTGCCCAGTTCAACCCTAAAATAGTACGGTCTGGATAAACAGTATCTTTTTGGGAAGATAAACTGAGTTCATTTTGCGCCTGAAAAGTCAGGTTTTTGGCGATGGGAACTGTAAAGCGCGATCGCAGTTGATTAGAATTACTACTCAGGGCGTTAGTAGAGATCCGGTCTTCTCGACGACGATGAATCCAATCCAGATCCAGAATAGCTTTACCCAGGCGTTGTTGAATTCCAGCAGAAATCGTCGTCAGTGAATTATCAACTTTGCTCCCAGGTATCGACTCATAACGGGGTGCAAACAGTTCTTCAAAGGTATCTAGGGGTTGGGGAGCAATCCCAAAATTGTCTTCGTGGTCGTACTGCGCTCTGACGTTGGTATTTGAGGTAACTTTAGCTGTAACCTGTGCTCCATAACGGGTTTGTCCTGGAACAAAGCTGATAGTGGCATTATTGGTAAAACCCGTATCAGCAAAGCGATAATAAGCCCGGCCTTGAATACCGTTGGCAATTTGCCCCTCAACTTCCAAGCGGTAGGCGTCACCCCTGACTTTTCCCACAACATCAGAATCATTACTGGAATGGGCATATTCTGCAATTAACTTCCCCTTGTCACCCAAAGCTATCAGCGCATCTGCACCGTAGAGTTGAAAGTCACGCACCCCCTGACTTTCTTGGACATAAGTTGCTCCTATCCAGCTTTCCTGGTTAAGTTTGCGGGAAAGGTTATATTGCAAACGACCAGCAAAGATGTTGCCGTCAGAGTCTTCACTGTCATATTGATAGCTAACAATAATCCGGCGTACTAACACTTGTCCGGTTTGATCGATATCGGTGCGAAGAATCGGTTCGCGGAATATTAATGTACCGCGATCGTAGTCGATTTCATAGTCTGGGCCTCGGTTAAGCTGCTTGCGTTTTAATACAGTCCCAGGACGATTGAGTTCTTCTAACTCAATAAAGACATTTTCACTACCTGGTTGTAGTAGTCTGCGAGAGAGAAAGTAATAACCACTAGTACCATCAGGGGCAATGGTATCCCGTTGAAACCCTTCTAAGTGGTTGCCATAGAAACCTGTAATTTGTAGGTTTCCTAAGTTGTAGTTAGCTTTAAAACCGTGGAGTTGACGGGTGATAGAAGTAAATTGCTGCGATCGCCGCGCAAATTCTTCTGTGTTATAGTCACCCCACATCGCATAATCAGGATCGGAGCCAGGGATACGACTTGAACGCTCAAAACGCAGAAATACACTGTCAATGGAAGGAGCGACTACATCAACTTTTGAGCTATCGCCGTAGACAGGATAATTTTGCTCACTAAATTGGTAAGTTCTAAACAGGCGATTATCGCAGTTGCAATCTTCATTGAGGTTACGAGAACTGTTGTATGCGCCTGTAAACAACCATTCCCCGATCGCACCAGTGGCAAATATCGCTGAATGGAAATCTAATTGCGTTCTATTGTCTTTGTCAGGAGGAAGGAAATCACGGAAACTGCCGTAATAATTTGTACCTCTAGCGCCCAAACGTAAATCTATTACTCCTGTTAGCAAACTCGGACGTAGTGCTGTTTCAAATTGCAGTTGAGTAAAAGCTTCTAAGTCATTAGCGATCGCACGAATTGTGACAGTTTCGGCTTTCAGCTGCGATCGTAACGTCGCTGTAAATTGCCCCGCTTTCGCCTCCACTTGAAATCCGGGTTCATCAGGTTTGAAGTCTTTCCCGACCAACTCGCCAGCAGTAGGTATCAAAGTGACAACAGCATCACGGTTAGAACGATTGCCATTTGCATCGATCAGTTGACCCCGGATTGTCGCTGTGGAACGTCCATCTGCTGGGATACGGGACTCAACTGTTTCTAAAGTTAGTTGCTGCGGCGCTCCCCGGACTGCGACTTGTACCGTTATAGGGGGTTCTGTTCCGCCAACAACTTGTGCAGAGATGGTGTTTGCACCTTCTTTTAACGAGACACCATACCATGTCTGCGTTACCAAGTTGGTGGTGGCATCAGTTTCCGTCCGCCCCACTAAGGAAGGGTCTACCAACGCACCATTTACCCGCAATTCAATTTGACTACCAGCGGGAAACTGCACAATTACCGTGGTAGCTTGTACATCTACAACACTGTCAGCCGTTGGAGTCAGGATTTTGATTCCTGTAGAAATAGGGAGAGTGGGGGACACGGGAAGATTTTCATTCACCTCTTGTCCCCGCGTCCCTGCATCCTCTACTCCTGCTATTTTGCGTAAGCCTCTGGGCAAACCTACAGAAGTTGCTGGTTGAAATGGTTGTATTTCCGTTGGAGAAGCTTGAAACTGTGTCTCACTATCTTTGCGTCCGTCGTTCTTGTCCTTTATTCCTGTTATTTTGCGTAAGCCTCTGGGCAAATCAACAGAAGTTGTTGGTTGAAATGGTTGTATTTCCGTTTCACTTGGTTGAACATCTGAAATTGAAGTATTAGAGGGAAGTTCGAGGGGTGAAAGTTGCTTGTCAGAACTTCCCAAAAGATGGGGAGAATTTGAATTCGTACTTTTTTCAAGCACTTTGTTCTGATCTGCTTGAACTTCGACCTGATTTTTCACATCATCTGCAACAACCAAAGCCAAACCTAACTCCTCATCTCCCTTTCCTACAAGGGAAGGAGAAGAATTCAAAGCCTCTCGCCTAGAAGGGGAGAGGTTTGGAGAGAGGTTTTCCACACCCTTATCTGTTTGCAAAGGAGAATCAGGGAAAAGTAGGTTTTCACCAGTGAGTTCTGCTTTGACCATTACAGGGTACAAAACAAGGCTGAGAGCTACCGGCATCGCCCCCATCAATCTCAGGTTCAATATAGTTGTACAGTGCAGTCTGGGTTTCATTTCTTGACTGGCTCCTGAAATGTGGGGGTGACAGCGAAGTTCATACGTACCAAGCCACCAGGCTCTAAATGCACTAAGCGAGATTGGCTATTGCGTTCGCGGAATTTTTCGTTATGAGCTAGGGTGTAACCGGGTACACTGCTGAGGTCTAGTACACCTGTGTGGTATCCAGGTAAGGCATTAGCTAAGGAGAACAAACCATTTGGATCTGTAGTGATGCGGTTACCATCCTCCAGAAAAATCACTGCATTTGGTACTCCAGGCTCACCACGCTGTTGTTCACCGTCAAAGTTTTTATCAACAAACACCCGACCGATAATCGTGCCACAGTCAGAAACGATTCCTGGACGAATTTTCAACTGGTGGGTTGCTGGGCCATCCTTGGTGCTAAAACGGTTATCAGCTCGTTGGGCATTAACGATCGCACTGTTACGACCATTACCACGCAGCGCATCGGCTGTTAGTTGAGCCGCGTAGGCAATATTCAGGATTTTCTCTGTGGGAATCGTTACGTCTGTGCGGAATGTCACCGTGTTACCGTTGCGTTCTGAAGTGATAGTGACTGGTTGACCGTCCAACTCTCCTCGCACAGATTTCGGCAAGAACTGAAATCCTAAAGGTAGGTTGTCGGTGACAAATATATTATTCAAACCACCATCAGCAAGATTTTTGATCGACAGGCGGTAGATTACCGTATCTCCAGGTTCAGCAGCAGCGCGATCGCCTGTTTTGATAATCTGCAACTGATTGGCTTGACACAAATTTGTGGTGAATTCAAAAGCTAATAAATCCAGTCCCACAACTTCTGCATTAGGAACCAAAACAATTGTTTGCTCTACCCTGGTTTCGCCTGTGAGACTGATTGGTTGACCATCTAAAGAAGTAGCAACATATCGCACGACATCATTACCTTGTGTGCCACTGCTGGCAAGGATTTCAATCTTGACCCGCCGCTGTTTGTAGATAGAATTTGGTGGTGGATTAACTACAAAAATATAGGTTCTACCTGGATCAGTTTGACCCTTATTTGGATCGAGTAGGAAATTGTAGACACCCGCAGGGTTATTCGTAACGAAGTAGGGGTTACTATTCTCGGTATTTGGTGATTTACCACCAGGAATGTTGTTATTAGGAATATCTGGTAACTCTGTTCGAGTCAAAGCAACCAAGCTGCCCAATTCTGTCCCCGTTGGGTCGCTAGAGTTAGGTTCGTATACCCCAACTGAAAAACCTGTATAGTCAGGTAAAATTGTGCCAGCGCAACCTAAGATCCGCCCTAATGGATCGAGTAATGGGTTAGGAGTAACATTGATCTGACTAGAACTTCCTTGATATTTATAATTACTGGTAGAATCTGTATAAGTATAAGTAGCTTGATTTATTAACGGCAAAGACGCAACCGGATTGTTAGTCTGTTGCGCGATCGCTGATATGGGTATAGTACTATGCAAAAAACTTCCCAGAAGAAGAGTAGCTGTTAACCGTCGCCACCAGCTACTGCTAGAAATAATTTGCTTTTGGTTTTGAGGACGGTTCACTGAATATATCTCCTCTGGGATATAACTTTTTTGTTAAAAAACACTTCTTATCTGTGGAAGATTTTGGAATTTCATACTTCAATTCAGCAACGTCAACCTATCCTCGAGAAAACCCTGTGCCCTCTTGAATCAGCGCACTTGGGTTTGATAAGTCGCTTTGACTGTTGTCTTAGCTGGAAGTGACGGAATCTGCAAACGGATATGGGTGTAAGCAATGGCTGGTGCTGGTTTTGTTTCCACTTTGCCGCCAGGAAGAGTAACTTTCACAGTGGGATTTTCGACAAAACTCCGCCCGCCATCAATGCTATAAGTAACTTTGGCATTGTTGGCGACATTGGCAGATTTCAGCACGTACACCATTCCTTTGGGGATTGGTTGATTAAGAGTCAAATTCTTCACTAGGCGATCGCTCTTATTTTCGCCACTCAAGGTATATCGCAACACATCACCTGGTCGCACCACAGCTTGACCTTTCAAAGGTTCCCATTTCTGGCTTTGCTTACCCTGCTGATCCTGCGCCACCACTTGCTTTTCTGCTTCTAAGCGCAATTGTATTTGCCCTTGAGTTTTGATATTCTGTGCAACAGCACTTCCTGAATGCCATACGTTTACAACGCCTGGAATTTGACCAACAAATGCAACTGTAGCTATCAGGGCGAACGCTCCTAACCCTGCAAGAGAAACACGCTTCATATAAATCACCTCAAAAAACTTCCAGAATGTTGATTGTTGACTTATCTTTCCCTGGTTTTGCTAAGAAAGAGTCACTCCCCTTTTGCTTTCTGTTTAGGGGTTGGGGAGTGAGGTCAACTGGTTCGCAAACTTGAAAGTCTGCGAACTTCAAAGTCCTCAATCCCAACGAATTAGTTCACCTTGCGTTGGAAGGTAAATGTTCTTTGAATACCCGGTGCGATCGTGCCAGTCACAGTATCTACATATTTAGTAATATCAGTGTTTACCGTAGTTCCTGTCTGGTCGATGCCAGAGCTAGTAGCTGGATTACCACTGAAGAATTGAATGGTTGCACTGCCAGAATCCTTAGCTGAACCAACAATGTTGCTAGTATCAATTTGACCGCTAGCATCGTTGTCTTTCGCCCAGTTGTTGGGGTTTTGTGTACCATCTTCAATAATCACAACTTTGTCAGCATTCAAGATCACGTTACCGGTTCCAGATTGAGGTTCAGAAATATTTGTGTACTGAATTTGGTACTCAATAATGTTTCCTGGTGCAGGCTTCTTCGGATCGGTACTGAATGTGCCATCATTCCCCTGGACTACTGGCCCAGTTCCTTGTAAAACTCGTGACATTTTCAGTAGTTTCAGGTAGCCAGTGTACACGCGATCGATAGTGATGTTGGATGAATCAAAAGTATTATCGGTTCCAGTATCCTTGATTCCATCGGCATTACTATCCGTCGTGTAGTTATCAATAGAAGCAGTGATGGGTACTGGGAAGCCTTTATTAATATCAGTGGATAACTGCGTACCTGGAGGTAAATCAACTTCTACACCATAGTTGATAGTTGCATTAGGAGCAAAGTTGGGGATTGTAATTGCTGCACCAGGTGTTGTAAACGCTCCATTATTGTAAGTATAGACAGCAGACTGACTATTATAGGTAATAGTCACCTTCGTACCATTTGGTAAATCTCCTGGAATTGTTGGTGGCGTTGGCTCTATCTTCAAGAGACCTGGGTCAGTACCACTATTCTTAATTGTGTTGGTGAAACCAACTGACTGGGGATCAAGTGTACTACCAGGTGCTGTACCAGCAGGAACGAGAGAAGATTTGTTGGTGAAGTCATCATTGGTCAGACCAGATGGACCAGTAGCATCCGGGGCATTTTGCGGTCCGTTGAATACCGCTGAAGCAACAGGTGCTTGTACTGTGAAGACGTTCGCCTCACCGCCTGTACCAGTACCACTGTTGTTATTACCCGTGTCAGTTCCAGTTTCTGGAGTTGCTGGAGTATTAATATAGCCATCATCAACGTTGGCGGGCGGTAGAGTATCGGGAATACCATCACCATTGGTATCTGTACCTACAGGAGGTGTCATACTGCCTGGGGAACCGTCGTAATTACTGGGATTTTGGTCGCCGGATTCGTCATAAACTGGGAAGTTGCTAGTAGGCGTTTGACCAAACAATTGAGCAATGTTAGCGACGGTTAAGGGTGAAGTTGCAGTTGACTCAACGGCTAGCTGAATCGAGAAGCCATTCACCGTTGTACCAGGAGCAATGGAAGTAATGGTTGCTGGATTATTGATAAAACCAACGCGAGTGACTGAGGCTAAGGGTGGTGCTGTCGTAGTCCAACTAGCTGTATTAGCATTAGTTCCAACTGGAGTGGTGGTGTAGACAGTTTGCCAACCAGGAGGGGCAGTTGGTGCTACTGCTAAATCTGTACCCGCAGGAATCGCATCAGAAACCAAGATATAGTTGCCAGCAGCACCATTAACATTAATGCTTGTACCCGTCAAAGCTGCTGGTGTAATTCCCAGCCCTGTGGGATCGTTAGACTCAACTCGCAAACTCAAATCGTAAGTCAGCTTGTCATCTGTAATTGCAGTCGTGCCAGCATTGTTATAGCCACTGCGAGTTTTGAGAATGGTGGCTAAAGCATAGGTTTTCACCGTTAAACCAACCTTAATTTGCTCGGTGGCGCTAGCTTCCCGTGTACCATTAACCGGTGCGCCATTGACCTCACCAACAGCACCACCATCAGCGTTATCTACGGTATAAACGTCACCACCGTCTGGAGTTCGCAGTTGATTTTGAGCATTACCAGGAGTATTACCAAGGGTAACGGTAATTATGTCATTGGTTTGAGCGCCAGCCTGTACGGTAACTGGCACACGCACCAATACTGTACCACCAGGCGAAACCGAGGGCGTGAATACTTCAGTGCTAGTGATATTTTGCCAGGTTTGACCGCCGTCAATGCTGTATTGCAGGTTATTAGCTGTACCACCATTTGGTAATGTGCCAGAAACTGTACCCGGCCCAGTTGTTGTAGCTAAGTTAGGAATTCGGAATTGGGTGGGGTCGTTACCTACGTTCGTCAGAGTGTAGGTGTAGATGAGTAAGTCGCCAACTTGAACTGTTGTATTGGTAGGGCTAGAAGTGGCATCTGTGACACCAGACGCACTGACGGTGATACCAGCAACCTCTGCCACGGTGACAACGACAGTGTTAGAAGTGGCGTTGATTGTTGTCCCTGGACTGTTAGGATCTTCGTAGGTTGCTGTCGCGGTGTTACTGATAGATGTACCCGCAGTAGTTCCGTCAGCTAATACAGGTGCGACAAATTGGAAAAGGCTACCAGTTAATAATGCTGTTGCTACTAGAGATTGGTAAGGCTTACGCTGCTGGTTGATAGATTTATTTCGGTTTACCATAAAAGTAGTTTATTTATTTGCTGAACTTGTATCTTGAGTTTTGAGACAGGATAAAGTTCGGCAATTCTTTAAAGAATTACCGATTACATCTCCCCAAAACCTTCATGTTTCGGGGAGCGTATATTTGATTTATTAAATTATTGACACTCCTTAAAATTACATTGAGGCAATAAGCAGAAATAACTTGGCTATTTGTTTTACGCTTACCCTTGAGACTCAAGGCTGGCAATCGCAAATATGTGTAATTTATTACTGTATTTTGCTAGATTGTCGATGTAAATAGCAATGTAGCTTTTGTAGCAGAAAAAATCTTCAGTAGAAATAAGTAACTTCTCTAGCTATGAATGAGTGCATCAAAGCTGAAAGATTAACTTTATTTTGGCAACACACATCGCAATTTTAGCGATTTAATCAGAGGCTAAAAACATTAAAACTTATATTTAAAAATGCTTTTCAGCTTTTGACAGCATATATGCATACTACCCTGTGGAGTCATTTAGATAAAAAAATACAAGATTAATTTAGTGATCCATATCACTTAAAAGGGATAGTGATTTCAATAAATGCAAATACATCATAACTATTATGCAATTTAATCATATTTTTTCTAAGTGTTAAAACTGAGTAACTGAAGCTATTATTTTGTTTTATAACAGGTATGACATACGTGTAAATACTAAATATAGTAATTACTGACATTAAAGTTTTACAAATCCTACCCCTTACTGATAATACCCGATAATTTTTGTCGGGTATGTTTGACTGGTATTTTTGCTCGTGTTAGTATCAGGCGACAGCCGACAGACAAACAGGGAAAGCTAGTTTATGACTCAGGCAATCACCACCCAAACCAAAGCCAGCACTGCCTACTTTCAAGCCTTGAAGTGTAAGGAATGTGGTGCGGAATATGAACTCAAAGCCAGTAATGTTTGTGAGTTATGCTTTGGACCACTAGAAGTCAAGTATGATTACAGCGCCCTACGTCTAACTGTCACTCGTGAAACAATTCAAGCCGGGCCCAATTCAATTTGGCGCTATCGTCCCTTTTTGCCTGTCGCAACTGACAATGTTATAGATGTGGGAACTGGTATGACTCCCTTGGTTCGTTCCCACCGTCTTGCCCGTCGCCTGGGTCTAAATAAGCTTTATATAAAAAATGATGCCGTTAATATGCCCACCCTGAGCTTTAAGGATCGGGTGGTATCAGTTGCCCTCTCCAGGGCGCGGGAGTTGGGTTTTACTACTGTTTCTTGCGCTAGCACTGGTAATTTGGCAAATTCTACAGCTGCGATCGCAGCTCATGCCGGTTTAGACTGCTGTGTGTTCATCCCCGCAGATTTAGAAGCGGGTAAAATTATCGGTAGCTTGATTTACAGTCCCACCCTGATGGCCGTCAAGGGTAACTACGATCAAGTCAATCGCCTCTGTTCGGAAGTTGCTAATACACATGGCTGGGGTTTTGTCAACATTAATCTGCGTCCTTATTACTCTGAAGGTTCTAAGACGCTAGGTTTTGAAGTTGCTGAACAACTAGGCTGGGAACTACCCGACCATGTTGTTGCTCCCTTGGCATCTGGTTCGCTCTTTACCAAAATTTATAAAGGGTTCCAAGAATTCATCGAAGTTGGTTTGGTAGAAAACAAGAGCGTCCGTTTCAGCGGTGCTCAAGCTGAAGGTTGTTCACCCATCGCCCAAGCCTTCAAAGAAGGACGCGACTTTATTAAGCCAGTAAAACCGAATACAATTGCTAAATCGCTAGCGATCGGCAACCCAGCAGATGGCATTTATGCTGTGGAGTTAGCTCAGAAGACTGGTGGTAACATTGAATCAGTCAATGATGCAGAAATTATTGATGGCATCAAGCTACTGGCAGAAACCGAAGGCATCTTCACAGAAACTGCTGGTGGTACAACCGTGGCCGTGCTGAAAAAACTGGTAGAAGCTGGCAAGATTGATCCAGATGAAACCACCGTGATTTACATCACCGGCAATGGTCTGAAAACCCAAGAAGCAATCCAAGGCTACGTTGGCGAACCCTTGACTATTGATGCCAAACTCGATAGTTTTGAACGTGCGCTAGAGCGATCGCGTACTCTGGATCGTTTGGAATGGCAACAAGTCCTCGTTTAGTTCTGAGTTAGGAGTTATGAGTTTTTTTTATTCATAACTCTTTACTCTTAACTTTATTCATAACTCTTCACTTTTCACTTTGTACTTCTATGGCTGTAAAAGTTTTAGTTCCTACGACTCTTCAGAGTTTTACTAATAATCAAGCTACTCTAGAATCCAGCGGTAGCACCATTGCTGAATTGTTGGACTCCTTAGAAAAAAGCTTTCCTGGTATTAAATCGCGGTTGTGCGATGAAGAAGGTAAGCTACGTCGGTTTGTAAATTTTTATGTTGATAGCGAAGATATCCGCCATTTAGATGGTATCAATACAACTCTTAAAGATGGCGATGAAGTAAGTATTGTCCCGGCTGTCGCTGGTGGTTAATACAGAGAACACCAAATAAAGTAGAAGCCTTACTAGACAAAGCTTTGAGAGATTACCTCGTTGCCTCGTTCCCAGTCTCAGACTGGGAATGCCCATTAATAGGGCTGCCGCCTCCCTTACTCATGACAGAGACGATGTAGCGAGCATTTCCAGGTATAACCTGGAAACGAGATTTTCTCCCATATTTTGGCTTAGGTTGCACACCAATGCTCCAGTTGTGGGGCTGATTTTATTTAGCTAACTATGCAGCAATTATCTGAGCAAGTCTTTGTTGCCAAGACTCATTGTTGTCAATAGTTAAGATAATTCGCTTGTAGGATTCATCTCGCAATTGAATGGTTAAATAATTTGTCTCTCGATTTACATACCAAAACTCTTTACCCCGATTAGTGTAATAAGTTCCAGCCTTAATCACTCCAGGAACAAAGCTACCAGGAGCACGCAATTCTTGCCAATTACTTTGGGGTTCGGCTGTCGTAACTTGTTCAATATGGGCTAGTGAGATTTGCCAAAGTTTATTCAAGCGAACAGCTAGCAGTTGCTCTTTAAACGTAAATTCTATCTGCAATTTATCATCAACTATACTTAGGTTCATAATGAACTTTGTCGCCAGTAATTTTTTCTCTAGTATTACCCATAAAAGTCCTATCATAATCAGCATTTACTGAGGATTGGCAAGTGCCAAAATTATTCACTATTACTGTAAAAATATTTGTAAAAAACTACAATATTATACAACATAGAGAAGCCGTAAGTATATCCAATTGATGGTGCTATGTCTGCAACGGGCTACGCCCAAGCAGGATTTTTTGGTGTTCCAGAGCGGCACGCCCTATACGATATTAATTAACGATAGTAAAATTATATTTTATTGTTGCAATTCATAAGTATATTCTTCTAGTAGCTATTAATTTCTGTTGAGAGTAAAATATATAGCTGATAAAAATATCCAATTACAGATAAATTAATATTTATCTTCTATTGGTAAGGATTTGGCAATTTGGCAGATTGTGATTAGAGTATTTTGATATATTGCAGAAATTACCAAGATGTTTTTACTTATTATACAAAGGACGGGCTAAACCCCGTCTTTTTTATTGCTGATTATTTGGCATTTTGGCGTTACATTACAATCAAAATATGATACCTTCGCTAAAATGCAAATAAATAAAATATTAAAAGTAAGCTCAACTACTATTTTTTTTGTTCAGATTATTTGCTAATCTTACAACCTATTAAGTTTTATTTGTGCTATTTTTTCCATATTCCAAGGTATATTGCCACTTTCAAGCTATTTAGACGGGATAAATCATCCCGTCTTTTATTTTGCTTGCTAGTTGGAAAAATCGTTTTAATGCAAGTTCTGGATATAAAAATACTTCTAGTTATTTTACTAACTTTAACATCTAAATTAATTTGTCATAGCCTCTAGCCTATGGCAGATTAATTTTATATTTTAGGTATTCCAGAATACTGGGGTAATGTGGTATCAGGTTTTAGAGTATTTGCACACATCCTATAGGAAGATGCCCTATGAATATAATAATGAGTAAATTAATTCGGGATGTTGTTATGCACTGGATTTATATAGAGGTTTGGCTCACCGCCAAACCTTTTTTTATATCTATTGAAAATCGGGTATGGGTTATGGGAGATTGGGGATGGGGTATTGGAAAAAAGATTTTCAAGAGTTTGTTGTGTCCAATAGGGGATAAGCATCTGTCAAGACTTAAGCCGTATAATTATTTATGTAGAAGCAGAATTAAAAACTAAAAGTACTCCGCAGAATGCCGATAGTAACTGAGTCACTATCTGGTGTGTGACCAGGCTCCAAGATATGAATTATTCCTGGTGTAATGCTGATGTTATTTGTTAGCTGGAAACGATAAAATGCCTCAATTTGAGTGGTCGTCCCTGGTTGTCCACCTGCACGTCCTAAACCTGTATTGACAAAATCTGGGACATTATTCCCTACAGGTAAGTCGCTACTGGTGATTTTAGGAGGTTGACCGACATAAATTCCGCCTAAATTTCCTTGAGCAAATAAATCAGGGAAGTTTAGAAACACCATATAATTCGTCGTCTCTACATTTCCTGAACGCCCCGGAATGTAAGATTTAGTATAACCACCCCACGCACCTGCCGTAATCCGGGGCGAAATTTGCCAAGTTACAGTTGCACCCACAGCGTTGGTTTGCAGCGGTGCTGATTTCCCAGTAGTCGTATTAACTGTAGTTAAGCATTCATCGCCAACAAAGGTTAGTAAACAACCATCTGAAGAGTAATTATTAACGTAATACAAACTCACATCTAGAGTATCGCTTGGTGTCAGCAGCAATTGCACACCTGTAGTGGTGGTTCCATCAAATAAACCGCTACCTTTACCAGGATTCCCTGGCTGATAACTAGTATAAATTGCCTGCAAACTAGCGCGTTTAGCAAATTGCCAATCAATAGCTATACCGCCGTGACCGTATCCCATATTTAAAATTGGGTTTCTTTGGGCAAAATAAGACAAGGGCCCTGTTGCAGCACTTTCTACCCGATTAGGTCCTCGGAAAGCAGCTGGCATACTTACGCCTTCTGTTCCTATCATTACCGCTAATTTATCTGTGACCAGCCAATGAAAATTGAGGTCACTTACAATCAAGTTATCTGTAGGAAATTCGTAGCCAAGTAAAACATCATTGCGAGAAACACTATTGGTAAATCTAGGCCCACTAGTACCGTTACCATCTAAAAGACCTGTAAACAAGTAACTACTGGGAGTGATTTGACTAGTTAAATACAGCTGCGCCAAGGATATAACATCAATATTTGTCCCTCCATCATCTGTATCTTTTTGTCCATCTCTAGGATTAACATCACCACGATTATTAGTCCGTCCTTGAATACCAACTATCAGTAGTCCACTGAGTTTGGTTGTTGTTGAGAATTGGTAGGCTTCGATTTCACCAGTTCTGGCTTCTAAACTATCGATACGACCCCGCAAAATTGCTAATTCAGTGGCAAATTCTGACTGCAATTTTTGTAATATTGCTAAATCTTCGCGAGTGACTAAATCATTGGTAGCTGTAGTGATTAATTCGTTGACTCTATCTAAACAAGCATTCACACCGGCGGCAAATTCATACCGAGTTAAGGCGCGATTACCGCGATAGCTGCTATCTGGATAGCCGGCTATACAGCCATAGCGTTCTACCAAAGACTGTAATGCTTGAAATGCCCAATCGTTGGGTTGTACGTCCTTGAGTTGAGAAACCGATGTAACTTGCGCCATTGGTTCTTCTGGGGAGAGGAGAGGGGAATTTAAATTTATACTCTCCTGCGCCTGAGTAGTTCCTGTGGTTGTGTACTCTTGTGCTAGTGCTTTTTGTGCAACTCCATTTACTCCCGCAATTAGTAACCATGCGAGCATCCAGGTTTTGCGATAACTGCGGCTAATAAGTCTACCTTTCAACTTTTTACACTCTGCTCACATACTTAAGTGAAGAGTGTATTCGCGATCATCTAGCGTTCACATGGGGACATTTACGGATTTTGTCCCAAATTAGACTTAATGCTTCTGGGCAACTTCTGAAAGGGCGAGTATAACAGGGTATTAGAGACTGGGGCTGAGGGCTAAGTACTGGAGACTGGGGTGAGGAAGAAGCAAGGGAGTAGGGAGCAAGGGAGAAGAGTTTTCCCCTCTCTTAAGAGCATCCCGCCCCTCTGCCTCTTTTCAATCCCCAATCTCCAATCCTCAATCTCTAATCCCCAATTCCTAATCCCCAATCCTCAATCTATGGCAAATCGCTCACGCAAGCTGACGCCAAAAGCCTCTAAACTAAATAAACCTCATGCAGGTGTAAGGAAACGCGTTGTTAAAAAACCCCAGAAAAAGCTAAAACGGGGAAGTTGGTTGTCGTCAACGCTAGCGATCGCAATTCTGTTGAGTAGTGCTAGTCTAATTATGGCTTTTGCCTGGATTAGCGTTCTCTTTATCTTCAATCCAGATCAGGTAAGCTGGCTAAATAAAATTTTACCTGCATGGGCACAAATCCCCCTTGGTAACCACGAACGCCCCCAAACTCTTAAACAAATTCAACTCGATTTGAGTAAAAAAAACCAAATAGTTGGGAAAACTCTACCTTTACATCAGGATGTAAAAAACTCGTTTTTACTGCCAGTTTTTCAACAGCGTGCTAATTGCCAATCTGATTGTGAAGAACTTGTGGAACTCAGGGTTTACCAGCGCTCAGAAGAGTTAGAGTTTAAATCTCAGTCAGAAAATTACTACTATCTAGCGACTCAATTACCTGTAGCTGGGCCAGAAGAATCCTTTGTGATTTCTTCCTTACTTGATGGGACATCAGAACCTCAGGATATCAACACTCCCCTACCTTTAACAGAAGTACAACGCTTTGAAGGTGGGACACCATCACCAGGAGTTTGGTTTAATTTACGGGGTCAACGCCAACAAGGAACTGGTGCGATTACCTACGGTCAAGTCGTATACTACAATCCAGAACGCACAAACTTACTACAAATGTTGTCTTGGACTAGTCCTAATGGACAATTGCCCAAATGGCAGCAGGTAACTGGTGATGCTAAAAAAGAGTTAGTTGTCGATCAAACTATAGGTTTAGAACCGCGCTTACAAGTTTACCAAGTCAAGCCTCTGAAGTTATTCCTCAAACCAATTCAATTGGAGGCGATTACCCTCAAATCACCAACTCTCAAGGATTCTGCATACCAAAATGCCCTGTCAATTGCCCGTAGTGGACTGTGGACACCAGCCTTTGAATGGTTGAAATTCATTAAGAAACAGCGCAAAGGAATTTTACCAGAGGCGGCGCAAGCGCAAATGGATTTGATTCGCTTGCATTCTCAACTTACTAAAACCCAAGCCCAGAAAAATTGGGCAAGTCCTAGTCAAGAAGTGCTGGCAGATTTGATTGATGGTCGTTGGGAAAAAGCTTTACAGGTGTTTGAAGCGTCGCCACATAATGCCCAAGAAATTGCTACCCTACTCAAAGCTGATGAAAAACGGTTGTGGAATCGCACAGCAACGGCGTTGCGAGTGAACCCAAATAGACGAGAGGTGCAAGCTTGGTTCGCTTTGATTTTAGCGGTTCAGCGGGGAGAAGGACATGCTAATTTCTGGTTGAAGGCGCAACCTCAAATTACAAAAGAGAATCTTGCTTATATTCAAGGTCTGTTAGCAAGACTCAATAATGAGGGTACAAAGTCGCAAATATCCTCTACTCACCCTAGTCAGATTGTTGGTACAGTCCAACCAATCACTCAAGTTACCAACACCGAATGGCTGCAACTAAATTCTTCAACAGACTTGAAACTCACGGATAACCAAGTTTGGTATCAGGTGGAGGTGAGTGCATTTAATGACGGGAAACGCTGGCTAAATTCTCCCTTTGAGAATTTCAACCCGCCCAAAACTGACGCCGCCAAATTTTTCTGGAAAACTTTGGGAATCACTTCTGACCCTGAAATCCAGATTGTGGTCTGGCTACCAAATGGAGAACAACAAACTACTATAGCCGCTATCAAAGCGGTGCAACTACGGGGTAAAGTTTTGCGCCTATTAGCTGCTGGCCCAAAAATTCCAGAGAATCAAAACGATGTTCTCCAACCCAAACCTTTAGCCTTGACAAATACAGCACTGGAATGGGTACAACCATCTCCCATTACTCTAAAAGAACTGCATCAACAAAATCCCCAAGGGGTCAAGGTAATACTATCGAGTGTGTGGAAATCTTTACAACAATCCGGTGAAGTTCCGGCTGGTGCAATTCCTAGCTTTGAGCAGATGCAGGAAAATTTGGGTGATTGGCCTGTTCAAGTAATTGATTTAACAAATAACGCTCAACCAGAAATAATACTGACTATCTCAGCAGGAGCAATAGCATCCTTGAATCAGCCTACACCTGAAAGTCAGGCGGAAAACACAGAGCAACGCCGTGACCGGACTATAATTTTGTCTGATAGCAATGAAGTGATTTACACTGATTTTACAGGAAATTACTTACAAAGACTCTCAGCGATCGCCAAGCTTTCAGGCGTGCAATCTTTAGCTTTACTAGTAGAAAATGCTCATAACTACAGTTTGAGGCGCTGGTCAGAGAAAAATCAGCGCTTTGAATAGCACGCCCATAACTCAAGCTTACCTCTTACTCAAATTTAAATTAGAGAGGGGAAAAGCGTAGGCGTAGCCCGTCGTAGACATCACTATCTCCAAGACTGACTTATTCTTTTTGGTTGGTTTCGGCTAGACGTTGGTGCTTCAGGTTTTCCAGCTGCTGCAACAGGGAGTCTACCTCTGCTTGTAAATGCATCAATTTAGCTTGCTGATCGTCTTGGTAATAAGACTTGGTTAACTTACTGACCCAGTTAGTCTGGGACTCGCGATCGGAAACACTAGATAAACAAGTAGGCATCGCTAATTAAATCCACAACTTAACTCACACCATTAGAAATATTATAATAATGCTCTTTTAAGCTTTATTAAATTTTTGTATATTTTCAATCAAATACTCTAATGGATTTTAGGTTCAATCATAAGAGACGGTGATCATAATAGCTGTGTTCCAAAAAGAAAACATCGCCCCAAGTGTGCAAAGCTTCCGTCCACTCAACGGTACTTAGCAGTACTTAGTTGATAACCTATCAATTATGGCTGTATGAATTATTATCGCTGTTTTTAGGGAATTTACGCAAGAAATTATATGTAGACTATATCAAGAATTACGCCAAATTATGAAAAAACACAAGGCAAAGCACTTACGATACACCTATGGTAAGCAAGCTAGGCGCGTTCTATTGTAGGAAAGGAAAGAGAAAACTCCCACAAATCTGTTGCGTATTCTCACAGAGTAGTTGGAGACACAGAGATGCGATCGCTGAATGGACGCATCAGAAGTGGCTTTCAGCAGGTTAAAAATAAGAGTTTCATGGAGTTATTACGTAACGACCGTATAATTTTTGCCGATCATTTTTCATCCCCTCAGCATCCCCAAGCTAATTTTTTGAACCGAAGGTCGCTGTGGCGGTTATGATAAACTGACGTTCTAAACTAAATAAAATAAAAAATAGCAAGTGAAACACCTGCACCACAAAAAATAATATTCTTTTGAAATTAAGGGACTCTTAACTGGGAACTGGCAAAGAAAAATTCACTTTCTTCCTCTTCCCAATTATGTGCTTCCCTATCCCACCCTCTCTAAATATCCGATCCTTAACATTAAGAAATTTTAAATCCCGTGACTTTGAGCCTGTCTGTTGCTACATCTCATCGCCAACCCTGGCCCGGACTGATAGAAGCCTATCGCGAATACTTACCTGTCAGCGAAAAAACACCGATTGTCACTCTGTTGGAGGGCAACACACCTCTTATACCAGTGCCAGCGATCGCAGAACGGATTGGCAGACAAGTGCGTGTTTTTGTAAAATACGACGGTCTGAATCCCACCGGCAGCTTCAAAGATCGGGGGATGACTATGGCAATTTCCAAGGCCAAGGAAGCAGGGGCAAAAGCAGTAATTTGTGCCAGCACGGGCAATACCTCAGCCGCCGCAGCCGCTTATGCAAGACGTGGGGGGATGAATGCCTTTGTACTGATTCCCGATGGTTATGTGGCACTGGGCAAGTTAGCCCAAGCGTTGCTATACGGGGCAGAAGTATTGGCAATTAAAGGTAATTTTGACCAAGCGCTAGAAATTGTCCGCGAAATGGCCGAAAGCTATCCGATCACTTTGGTAAATTCAGTCAATCCCTACCGCCTAGAAGGGCAGAAAACAGGAGCCTTTGAAATCGTCGATGCGCTAGGTGATGCTCCAGACTGGCTGTGTATCCCTGTGGGCAATGCGGGAAATATCACAGCATATTGGATGGGATTTTGTCAATATCATCAAGCCAAAAAGTGCGATCGCTTACCCCGAATGATGGGATTCCAAGCCGCAGGTGCAGCCCCCCTAGTACACGGTCAGCCAGTGGCGCATCCCGAAACCCTAGCGACAGCAATTCGCATTGGCAACCCTGCTAGCTGGGACTTAGCGATCGCAGCGCAGACCGCAAGTCAAGGAAATTTCCACGCTGTTACCGATGCAGAAATTCTTGACGCTTATCGACTTTTGGCAGCATCTGAAGGTATCTTCTGCGAACCTGCTAGCGCCGCTTCTGTAGCCGGGTTGTTGCAAGTGAAAGACCAAATTCCCACAGGGGCAACAGTAGTTTGCGTCCTCACAGGCAACGGTCTAAAAGACCCAGACACAGCCATTAAACACAATCACAGTCAATTTAAACAGGGTATTGCAGCAGAATTGGGTGCAGTAGCTGAGGCAATGGGATTTTAAGAGTTGGAAGTTAGGAGTTTGGAGAGACGCGATTAATCGTTTGGAGAGACGCGATTAATCGCGTCTGTACAAGAGTTAGGAGTTATTTCTCTTTCCCTGCTCCACTGCTCGTTCGCGTGTCAAGCTATCAATAGCATCACCCAAAGCAGTAGTCAGGCTATTGCGGGTTTGGGCGTGGTTATCCTGCTCAGTTTTCAAAGCTTGCAAAAGGCGATCGCGTTCTTTCATTACGGCGATGACTTTAGCTTGCAAGTCTTCTACAGATTTTAGTTGTTCTATTTCTTGTTGGATCGCTGTTACTGGTGTCCCAGCAGCCAGTGTCTCTACCTCAAGACCCTGGAGTTTATGCAAATCTGCCTTGAGGGATGCGATCGCCTGTTGGGACAGTTGGGCATCTGTGCGGCGTTGTTCTGCCTCTGTGTTATAAAGCTGACGCCATTTTTGGGCACTTTCCCAAGCAGCATCGCGTTCGTGTTGCAGTCCTGCCATCTGCTCTTTGATTACTTGGATTTCTGTCAACCACTGTTGTGTTAAATCTTGATTCATAAATAAATAGTCATTAGTCATTAGTCATTAGTCAATGGTCATTAGTCAAGAGTCATTAGTCAATGGTCATTAGTCATTGGGCATTAATATTAAGTTACTTATTCTTCCTCTGCTCCCCCTGCTTCCCCTGCTTCCCCTGCTTCCCCACACTCTCCACTCGGTATTCTTGCGGTAAAAAGATAAATGCGATCGCTACGCAAAATTTGGCACAGTAGTTAAGAAACATCACCAGTTTTAACTCTAAATCATGCCAAAGCCTCGCTTTTTACGCTTCTTTCGCCACCTCAATTGGCGCACGCTTAAAAAAACTTTTGCCAGGACAATTGAAAGGCGACTTTTCGGACTCGCCTCGGAAATCGCCTTCAATGCCATGCTATCGCTGTTTCCAGCAATTCTTGCTATCATCACAGCCATTGGCTTATTGGCAGAATCTTTACAAAACACCTTTAAGCAACTGGCGGCGCAACTAAGTCAAGTCCTACCTGAACAAGTCCTGGATCTGATTAGTGATTTTGCCACCACAGAAATTACCAATTCTAGAAATAGCGGTTTGTTTTCTTTGAGCTTTATATTAGCAATTTGGACTGCTTCTGGGGCGGTGAGTACTGCTATGACAGCCTTCGACCAAATCCATCAAATTCCTTCCGAAAACATCCGCCCCTTTTGGAAAGCCAAGCTCGTCTCTCTGGGATTAACAGTCGGTACTATGTTGCTTTTAGTGTTGGCTTCTTTCTTAGTGTTTACCAGTGACTGGCTGTTGGGAATGGTAGTAAGCGGAAATGGTTCTTTGAACTTCTTGTTGCATCTTTGGGAGCTGTTACGCTGGCCTTTAGCTTTAAGTATTGTTGCTGTCGCTTTTAGCTTTGTCTATCGCTATGGCCCAAGCCAGTGGAACTCAGGCACGCCAATTATGCCTGGAGCAATTTTAGCAGCTGTTTTTTGGGCGATATTGTCTGCCCTATTTCGGCTTTATGTGGCGAATTTTGGCAATTATAATAAAGTATATGGTGCTGTAGGGGCTGTGATAGTTTTAATGCTCTGGCTGTCGATGAGCGCTGCTGTTCTGTTAATCGGCGATCAGTTGAACGTGACTGTCGGCGAAGATATGCGCTTAAAGAGCAGTCGCAATCTAACGAAAAATATTAATTAGTAAATTTCTGAGAAAATTTTTCCAAAAGCTCAGTAGGGGAGTAAAATGTCTAACGATTCAATACAAAGTTAGCGATCGCCTTCATGCCTGATTCTCCTCCTCGATTTTCGATGATTGAACCTGATGCCAAAGCACCCACCTTAAAGCGCCTGCGTCAGTTAAGTCGCCTGCTGGATAATGTTATTACCATTCCTGGCACGCAGATTGGTTTTGGTCTAGATCCAATTTTAGGACTCATACCCATTGGTGGTGATTTTTTGGGAGTGATGTTTTCTTGCTACATCATCCTAGAAGCAGCGCGGCTGGGTGTATCTAGAGCCACTTTAGGGAAAATGGTTGTGAATGTGATCATTGATAGCTTGGTAGGCGCTGTCCCAGTTTTGGGAGACTTTTTTGATTTTGCCTGGAGAGCTAACACTAATAACATCAAGCTATTAGAAGAGTACTTAAAGTTTCCTAGCGAGCAAAAGAGTGCAGACAAGTGGTTTATCTTTGCCGTTTTGGCTGGATTGTTATTAATCTCTATTGTTTTAGTAGCGTTGCCCGTGATCCTAATTAGAATCCTGTGGAACGCCTTAACAGGCGGTTAAATAGTTTATTGATAAAAGAATGAAAGATTGGTGGCAAGCTACTTTTCCTAAAGGGCGGCAAAGTCTAATTATTACTGATGCTAAAGGGTATCCTGTACAAATTGCTTATGGCGAAAAAGGCAGAGGTAAACCGCTAATTTTATTACATGGCATGGGTAGTTGGAGCTATAATTGGCGTCACAGTATAGCACCATTATCTAAATATTATCGGGTAATTTGCTTTGATGCTAAAGGTTTTGGTTTTTCCGAAAAACCACTATCTCGTAGAGAACACAATGGTCATCAAGTTCTTGAGTTTAAAAGAGTTATTGAGGCATTATGTGATGAACCAGCAGTGATTGTGGCTGAATCACTGGGGGGATTAGTTGCCCTTGCCCTTGCTCAAGAAAACCCGCAGTTAATCGGGCGGCTTGTAGTAGTAAATGTTCCTATTTTTACCGAACGTTTACCCCATTGGGCTATGTGGTTACTTGCTCAAACGCCCCTGGAAATAATGCAAACAATAGACTCCTTACGTCTGGCATATCTGTTTGCACCTCTATTTAGAGAAGTTATGGCAATAGAAAGACGTGGGGTATTATTTGATTCCTCAATTTTGACACAGGAAGATATATATTGGATAACTTATCCGTTTATTGAATTGCCTGGTACAGTTGCAAAAGTTGCCGAAGAGTTACAAATAGCAGCGCGGGAAATTGAAAATTGGGAAGCAAATAAACCAAATATGCTCACCAAAATTCAAAATAACCTGAGTGCAATTAAGTGTCCTACACTAATTTTGTGGGGTGAGCAAGATAGTTGGTTTCCTGCTAGTCATGGCGAAAAATTGCATCAACATATCCCCAATTCCAAATTACAGATTTTGTCTAACTGCTGTCATGATGCTTCAACTGGTGCTTTTGAGGTGCTGAATACAGCGATTCTTGAGTTTTTACAAGATACTCACTTTTAAAGACAATTCATGTTTTGAGCGGAGCATTTCAAATATGCAAAAATACCTGACGATTAAAAATCACTAAATAAAAAGAGAGTGGGAGGAAGCATATCCGTCAGCTTTCAAACTCCCACTCTGCCATTTGCTACTGAAGTGAACAGGAATGTATACAGACGTTGCCCGTTATTTGGGGGCTAATGCGTACTTCAACAACAACGCCCGTACGCATTTAATATTCCTGTTGCAGCAAATGCCAAACCTGATTATTGATATTTTGCTGAGAAAAATACTCTGCAAATAATTGGTAGAGATAGTTTTTTGTTTTTGCAAATCACTTAGTAATTAGTGTTTTACAAAAGGAATTTGCTTACGTGGTAGTCCCTGATAACAAAACCCTTGAAGTCGTTTATCTTCATATAATTTAACTTGGTTAATCAAAAGCTGGTTGCCATTTTGGCAGTTTTTTAAATTTCCTAATTGTTCATATCTAACTTTTTAAAAGCAGTTAAGCCGCTACATAGCATTCAGGAGGACGTTTGCCGAACGTCCTCCTGCCTTCTCTGATAAATTATTCGTACATAACAAGATTCCCAACTTCTTAGAGAAGTCGGGAATCTTAGCCAAGCTAATTGGCAAAAAGTGTTAATTTAACCGGGTTTTACCTTACAGTAGTATTAATACTGGCGTAAAATTGCAGACAATGAACTATTTTTACGAAGATCCATTAAGTCTGCTAAAGGCTCTGTGCGCGTATCCAGGTGGTGCTTGTGTTCTGCTGGTAGAACCGTCACCAGATGCTTTGTTTTAGGTTGCATCTGCATAATGGGCATCAGTTGTGGCTGTGGCACAAAAATTGGCTGGTTTTTGGGAAGGCGTGGTTCCAATCTTTGGTAGTGGTTCTGTGCCAAGCGTGCCTGATGGCGGTTAACCTGTTTTTGGACTTTTTGTGGTTGCTTTGTCTGGTTGAGCATTCGGAAAATGAGCAAGGAACCACTACCACAGCTGAGGACGATCGCAGCCACCATCCATAAAGGTGTAGGATTACTATTCTCAGAGGGCGCATTGATTGGTTCTTCAACTATAACCGGAATTTTTTCTGGTTCTTCTTGTGTTACCTGTCCAGCATTACCTAAGCTATACAGGGCAAAGGCACCACCTCCTAAAAACATGGCTAAACACCCAGTTAACAATAGCCAAGGATGATGTGCAACCAGATATATCAGAACGTTCGAGCTTTGTTTTAATCTCGATTTCCTATTTGTCAGCTCTGGAGTAGCCCTTCTGAGTTGGGTTGGCTCGCGCTGTACACTCTGACTTTTTTCCATGATTACTTTCAGATTTGTACCCCTCTAGTCAATAAATTGTACTGGAGGAGTCAAGCATCAGGTATCCGTAACAAAAGTTCAGATTCAAGTAGCTTTTTGTAAAACAAATGCTACCAAATCTGGCTAACTTTTGCCAAAAATCTGTATTTATTGTGACTTTTTGCTATAAAAATCTAGAAATCAGTTCGCTTATTCTCTTCGTCAGCTAGGAGAATGCCTTTCGATCGCAAGTTGAATTAACCGATCGACTAATTCCGGAAAGGAGACTCCACTCTGGGCCCAGAGTTGGGGATACATACTCGTCGCAGTAAAGCCTGGCAAGGTATTGATTTCGTTAATCAAAACTTCTTGTGTCGCTTCCACGTAGAAAAAATCTACCCTTGCTAACCCCGCAGCGTCAACAGCTGCAAAAGCTTGCAAAGCCATGTCCTGAATTTGACGGGCGATCGCATCTGGAAGTGGTGCAGGGATCAGTAAATCTGCGCGACCCTCAGTATATTTAGTTTCATAATCATAAAAATCGCTGTCATAAGTAATCTCTCCAATGACAGAGGCTTTGGGTTGGTCGTTGCCTAAAACAGCACACTCGACTTCTCTAGCTACGACACCAGCTTCCACAACCAGCCTTCGATCATAACTGGCAGCATTATCTAAAGCGGCTTCTAATTCTTGGCGCGATCGCACTTTGGCAATGCCCACTGATGAACCCAAATTAGCAGGCTTGACAAAAGCGGGATAACCTAATGCTGCCTCAATTTCATCACACAATTTCGGAAATACGCAAGGATTAGACCAAACTTGCGTTCTAGTTATCGCCTTGTATTTTACCTGTGCTAGTCCCGCTTGCTCAAAAGCCATTTTCATGGCAATTTTATCCATCCCCATTGCCGAACCTAACACCCCAGAACCAACAAAGGGGACTTGCATCAAAGTTAGTAACCCTTGAATTGTCCCGTCTTCACCGTTGGGGCCGTGGAGAACGGGAAACCAAACATCTACTTCCGCAACTTGAGAGGGAGATTGCCACTTGCTGAGGGTTTGGGCTTGAGGGTTGGATGTCAGATGTCCAACAGATGTTGATTGTTCAGATTCCAGTAGCGGGTTGCCGGTTCCTAAAACCTTTTGGGGTGCTTCTCCTGCTAGCCAGCGTCCATCTTTTTGGATGTAAAAAGGCAGGATTTCGTACTTATTAGCATTTTGCTCTGCACTCAAGGCTTTAGCGATCGCCCGTGCTGAATTTATCGAAACTTCATGTTCTCCCGAACGACCGCCAAACAGTAACCCCACGCGCAGCTTTGCCATTTTCGGTTCCTCGACACTCCTAAAGCAGATAGCGTATCACAACCTACAAAAGTTGCCATATTTTTCTATATTATTTTATTGCCTGTTCAAACCCTACTTAGAAAAACTCTACTATTTGAGGTGTCAAACTAACCATTGAGGAGTTAGTCAGCGATCGCCCATCTGACATAAGGGCGGGAAGCCACTACACTTTTGTAAGTGATTAGGCGAGCGGGTGCATCAATTTTTCGTAAATCCACACGGAAATAAGCTTTTTTATTCTTAAATTCTACATTGTAGAAAGTATATTCCTGCCCACGAGTTTGACCTACACAAGAAGCATAATTACTGCGTAAAGGTGAAACAAATTCCACAAACTGTTTATTATTGGATGCAACTAACTTAGTTGTATCTGCAAACTCTCTGGTATCAGCCACTACCGTATGTTCAGCACCGCCTTCATAAGGCAGAACAAACCACCACAGCCCAATTTTTTGAGGACATGTACCACTGCTACGTTGTACATTCAGTGTTACATGAGGTGCAGAAATCGCTCCTGGCTCTTGCTGTGTCTGTGCTTGCGCTGTAGTAGCTATGGTTCCTGCTACAACTAAGGGGCATAAAATAGTACCAATAATTGGGAATTGTACCAAATTTCTCATAACTTGAATGTTTTAAAATTTCAGGTATCTAAATAACATCGACTTTCATACATTTGTAAAAGTGCCAACTTATTAAGAAAGGCAAGAGGGAGGAGGAGTCAAGTAAAAGATACAAATTAAAAACAGAAAGCAAGACTAAAACCTTTTACCCTCAATCATCAAATTTATAATCCTCTTTCTGCCTCCTGCCTCCAATTGAAACAATCGTGTTGTCAGCTACAGTTATATTCCAGGAAAGTGAGCAACAATATTGGTAAATAACTAGAAATGCAGCCGTACCTGTAAAAGATGCTGCCGTTTCATGAAACCTCGAATTATTGTTTGTGGCTTAGGACGTACCGGATATAAAACTTTTCGTCTGCTAAGACACCAGGGAGCCTTCGTTGTTGGTATTCATCACCAATCTATCCCTGGCGAAACAGCAGGAGATGTGATTGTTGGAGATTTACAAGCAGCTTCTACCCTAACAGCAGCAGGAATTCAACAGGCACACACTTTAGTCATCGCTGGATCTAAAGATGCTCTGAATTTGTCTATTATGATGCAAGCGCGGGTGCTGAATCCCCAGATTCGGATTATTAACCGTTTTTATAATACAAATTTGGGGGAGCGCCTAGATCAAAGTTTGCCAGACCACTTGAGTATGAGTGTTGTGGGATTAGCAGCACCCGTATTCACCTTTGCAGCACTGGGAAACCGAGCGATCGGACAAATCAAATTATTTCAGCAAACTTGGCCAATTCACGAAGAATACATTGATGAAAACCACTTTTGGAAGGGTCGAAAGCTGAGTGAATTGTGGGAAGACCGATCGCGGATGCTGATTTATTACTTGCCAGTGGAAGGTGAGATGGATTTGGTCTCAGGTGTAATATCTGGACAAGAGATCAAGGTGGGCGATCGCTTAATTATTGGCACCCAACCCCGCATCCGTTCTCCCCGAAGATCGTTGATTAAAAAACTGCTGAAAGTTATGACTAATCTTAAGCAGTTTCAGCAACACGGGCGATCGGTAGTGGTGGGTGCTATTGTCCTATTGGCGGTTATTCTGATTGCTACATTCACCTATATGTCGGCTGAGTTGAGTTTGTCTCCTGTCGATGCTTTATATTTTTCTGTAGGCATGATTACGGGAGCGGGTGGTAATGACAAAGTAGTAGAAAATGCTCCTAACACTATTAAGTTATTTACTGTTGTGATGATGCTGGTTGGAGCAGTGGTGATTGGTATTTGGTATGCAATGCTCACCGATTTTGTCTTGGGAAGCCGCTTTAAGCAATTTTGGGATGCAGCCCGAATTCCCCAGCGATATCACTACATTGTTTGTGGCTTGAGTGGTATTGGAGTGAGAATTGTTCAGCAACTCCACGCCAGCGGACATGAAGTTGTGGTAGTTGAACCCGACTCCAACAACAAATACATCAACACCGCCCGCGAACTGGGTATTCCCGTCATTCAGGGCGATGCCAGTTTCCGCACAATACTCAAAGCCAGCAATATAGAGTCTGCCGCCGCAGTGCTTGCTGTTACTAGCAATGATGCTACCAATCTGGAAATTGCCCTCAAAGCCAAAGGCTTGACACCCAGCATTCCGGTGATTGTTCATTATGCCGATCCCGATTTTGCCGGCATAGCGCAACAGCTATTTGGTTTCGAGGCCGTACTGAGTCCGGCTGAACTGGCAGCCCCAGCTTTTGCGGCTGCTGCACTAGGGGGACGCATCCTTGGCAATGGCATCACAGCAGATAGTCTTTGGGTGGCTTTTGCGACTATAATTACACCTTCACACGTCTTTTGTGGTCAGTGGGTGAAAAATGTAGCAATGTCCGCTGACTGTGTACCTTTGTACGTAGAAAAAAAACACCAAACCCTTCACGGCTGGGATTTGTTAGAAACTAACCTTAGTGCTGGTGATGTTTTATATATGACAATGCCAGCGACGCGGCTGTATCAATTATGGCGGGGCGAGCAAGTTTGCGAATCACACGCTTAAATAATTCGTAATTCGTAATTAATACACTACTTCCCACTCCCCACTTCCACTTATTTGTTAACTACTCGTTGTTGATATAGGACATTTCCTCTAAAACAGTAAATTCTTCATCAGAAGCGGGTGATAGAGAACCTAATTTTTTTGGTTCTTCTTTGGTGTTTTTATAATCGTCAGTTAACTGCTGTAATAGATGAGTGATGTAGTTTCTGGTGATTTCAGGGTTTTGAGTATTGAGCGTTGCTTTAGTCATCATTTACTCATCCCCCTGCTCCCACTCCCTAAATCTCTTTTATGACAATCCCAACTCTTCTGGAAAACCGAGCATGATGTTTAGGTTTTGGACGGCGGCTCCCGATGCGCCCTTACCCAGGTTGTCAAGACGAGCAACTAGCAACACTTCTTTGGTAGTGTCATTGGCGAATACAAAAACCTGAACAATATTGGTGCCGTTGATTGCAATCGCATCCAGAAACGTTCCATCTCTGAGCATAGTAGAATCTTGGAATGGAGCAACCTGTACGAACTTTTCACTTTGGTAGTAGTCAGCAATTGCTTGATAAATGACTTTACCTGATGGTGGATTATCCAAAGTCCCCAATGGCAAAGGCACTTGTACCAGCATCCCCTGCTCGAAATCTCCTACTGCCGGTACGAACAGCGGCGGCGATGCTAATCCTGAGTAATAATGCATTTCCTTAACGTGCTTATGCCCAAACTGCAAACCGTAGATTCCATAAGGATAGAGTGACTCTCCTCCGGCTTGTTGCTTGTGGAAGCTATGGTACTGTTGAATGAGATTCTTTCCGCCACCAGAGTAACCTGACACTGCATTAACGGTGATGGGAAAATTACTCTTCACCAGTCCCTTGGCAATCAACGGACGGATACAAGCCAAGAATCCTGTAGGATAACAGCCTGGATTGCTGACAAACTGGGCGCTGGCGATTTTCTCTCGCTGTCCTGGATTTAGTTCAGGGAAGCCATATACCCAATCCTTAGCTGTACGATGGGCACTACTAGCATCAAGAATCTTAACCTTAGTATTACTGACTAAGCTAACAGCTTCCCGAGCCGCATCATCAGGGAGGCAGAGAATGACAACATCAACAGCATTGATTAGTTTGGCTCGCTCAGTCGCATCCTTACGTTTAGATGCCTCAATGCTAGCTAACTCGATGTCATCCCGTTGGCTGAGGCGTGAGTAAATTTGTAAACCTGTGGTTCCCGATTCCCCATCAATGAAAATCTTCGGTTTAGTAGTCATGCGCTTTTTATATATGAGTGATATTTTGACTGATTAATACTGATTAATATAGATAGATAGTTCAGGGCTTTTAGGGCTGGGGTAAGGTTACACTATATTTGAGAAATCCTCTAGATAGATAGCGATCGCAATCACAGAGATTTTCAAACAATTAGCTTTAGTTGAGAGCATTGAAAATTACTGGTGCTGAAACTATGCCCCTGGACTCTAGCATAGCTGCAACCCGTAAAATTAACGCTTCATTATATGGTGCTGCTATCAATTGTACACCTAAAGGTAAGGCATTTTGGCGCTGAATTGGTACTGATAAAACGGGTAAACCGATGAAAGATAATGGTTGAGTAAATAGTCCCAAATGAGGACGGACAAGAATTTCTTCGCCATCTAAAATCATGGTTTGTTGACCAATTAGTGGTGCGGAAATTGGTGTAGTTGGGGCAAGAATCACATCCACATTTTGAAAGACTTCCCGAACGCGATCGCGATACCATTTTCTAAACCGTTGTGCTTGCAGATACCAGCTATTAGGGATTAACGCCCCAGCCAAAAAGCGATCGCGTGTCGCTGAATCAAAATCTTGAGGACGCGATTGCAATTTTTCCAAATGCAGATTTGCGCCCTCGCTAGCTGTAATTACAAAGGCTGCTGCACGGGCGCGGTGTGCTTCTGGTATTGTGACGTATTCAGTGACTTCTATTGCATCAGCTACTTTTTGCACTGCTGCTAAAGCTTCCGGTTCTGCGCCTTTGGTGAAATAATCAGCTGCGATTGCGATTCTGATATTAGAGATATCTTGTTTGAGTTGTGATAAAACCAATTCAGGCGGACGCTTTGTACAAATTGGATCGCGATCGTCTTCTCCCTGAAGCAGATCAAACACCGTAGCAATATCCTGCACCGAACGCGCAAAAGGGCCAATATGGTCAAAACTGCTAGAAAATAAAGCTACTCCAGCACGAGATAACCTCCCGTAAGTTGGCTTTAGACCAAAAACGCCACACAACGCCGCCGGAACACGAATCGAACCATTAGTATCAGAACCCAGCGTCAGCGGTACTAACCCAGCCGCCACAGCCGCCGCCGAACCACCCGATGAACCACCAGCAACTCGCTGTAAATCATGGGGGTTGTGAGTAGCACCGTAATGAGAGTTTTCCGTCACAAAACCGTATGCGTACTCATCCATATTTAAAGCGCCAACCAGCACAGCACCCGCTTGTTTCAGCTTCGCTACTGCTGTTGCATCTTGGCTAGCTACCGGGTTTTCTGCATTGATTTTTGACCCCGCCAGAGTCGTTAAACCAGTGATATCGAAGAGATTTTTCACCGCAAAAGGCACACCTGCAAGGGTTCCAGGATGATTACCTTGGGCAATTTCCCTGTCAATGCGGGCTGCATCTGTTAAAGCTGTTTCAGCAGTCACAGCCGTAAAACAGTTGAGTTGATTATCCCGTGCAGCAATTTGTGCTAACGCAGCCTTGGTAACTTCCACCGCGCTAACTTTGCCTTCACGCACAGCAGCAGCTATTGTTATGGCATCGGCTGAATCAAAATTCATGCTGAAATATTAGGAGATAGCGCATTTAGCTTTTTGAGTAATAGCAGTCCGCATAGTTTTTGCTAGTTGGTTTCTGACTTCGAGGTACTTCACCTGAAAAGTGGGCACAACTGTTTAGCCATAGTTTAACGCTTCGCGGAAGTTCCAACTCTCAGCGTAGCAGGGTGCGATCGCAACTACCCCCTTGCAGTAGTGTTGCTTGACATCACTTATTAGAATGGCTGTTCTTTCCAGAGTTATTCAGGACAGTGATGTTTTGATAAGTAATGCAAAATCGTATCAGCGATAGATGTTTTGTAATAAAAAAGGGATTCACCCCACTTCCAATTTATTCAGGCTGTTTATGATGATGGATTGGGATTGCTGGTTTGGCATGAGGCGATGCCTACGGTAGCAAACTACATATTGCACTCAGTTCTAAGGAAATAGAAATGCTTGCTGATGAATTCAAGATTAATCAAAACTTGGCTAAGTTTAGAGTTGTAGATTATTACTTTTAATTAAAATTATGTCACCTCACTCTAGTAGATAGAGTTAAGCTAATAGTGTGTGGAGGAGGGTTGTACAAAAGGGGGTGAAGATCATGAAAGCTTACCAAAAAATAATAGGAATTGCTTTGACCACAGCCCTAAGCGTTGCGACCTTCTCAACTGCTGCTAACGCTGGTCTTAACATAAATGGTCTTAACATAAATGGTCTCAATATCAATGGCCTCAAAATGAATGGTGTCAGGGTCAATGGTCTCAATATCAATGGTCTCAGAGCCAACGGTAGTGAGGTCAACAGTGTGAATCTAAAAGGTACACCATTGCATCGCCTTGAAGTGAGAGGCGGAGAACTCGTGGCAGTTTTGTCGCAATAAAAATGTTCGCACAACGAGTGTTGTGAACACAGTCAGACTCACATAACTAAAGGTTGTTATGGAGGTTAATTAATGTGTTTCACCATCAGATAACAAAAAAGTTATGGACATCTCAGCAAAATGTCCATAACTTTCTTTATTTAAGTTATTTCATCCACAAGATGAAAAAAATAGTTTTATCCGTCTTTGTTATCACCCTAACAATATTACTTGTTAGTTGTGCAAGCGGAGATAAAACTGTAATTATTCGAGGAAAAGACTTAAAGAACGCACAGTTGACAGGAGTAGATGAGCAAGGAAGAACGCTGAACTTTCAGATTAGGGATGTCGAACTAGATCCAAAAGATCCTGAAAAAGAGACCTATCTTTATACAGTTTTCTACTTAGATAAATCTGATTCCAAGTGGAAGAATGTGTGTAAACCTGATATAGAAAATGTTGCTAAGGCAATTCCGCTGTCTGGATCGTGGGATCAGACAGGAGCATACATTAAATCAAATAACTTAGTCACATTTGGGTGTACAAGTGGATCTCTTGCTAAATGTGTTCGCTTTGGCTATAAGCCGTGGAAAAGTGTCCAAGGAAAATCACTCCGAGACTTTCACCAAGCTTGCACGCGTATGGTAAGAGCTGATTACTGTGGTAATGGTCAAGCCCATACACAAGAGGGAGTTTCAATCGATGTGTATGATGTGCTTGGCATTCAAAAACAAACTCCCAAAAGCGGGATGGTTTTTGAAGCGGCTTGGCAACCAGATGGGGCAACTTACATTAATCGTCCCCGTTTACTTAATAACCTGTCTGAAATTCGCAAGGAGTGCCCGAAAAAGCTAACTGGTCGTATTAATGAAAATGGTAGTTATTCGACAGCCAAAAAAGCGCTGCAAAAGTGGCCAAGTGCCTTGCTTTTTAATGATTCCTTCCTGAGAAAAACACCACCGACGTAACCGTTTTTGTATAAGCATCTGTAAACCTCGCTCTCTCTGCTCAGTAGTCGGGGAAATAGCGATCGCCACGCTTTCCTCCAGAACTGTAGTGCGTAGGCTAGCAAAAACCGCAGGCATCGCCCTTACAATAGACCTGCCTTGAAAATAAGGCAGGAGGCAGAAGGGAAAGACATTTTCATGGTTCCTTGTGAGCGCAGCTCATGAAGTCTCTTGCAAAAGTCATTCAGGCAGATTCAGTTTTGTTAATAAACTAGAGCATTGAAATTATTCATGCGATCTTTCCAAGGTATAGTCGGCTCATATTTTAGTATTGTTGGTTATATTGCAAACTCAGTAAAATTCCTAAAACATCAATATAGCTATTCTTCAAGCGATTATGGTTCAAAAACTGGTGCAATTTCAATTTCTTCGGGTAAAGGGAAAGAATTTACAAGATTAGCGATCGCCCTAATTCTCTCAAAATTTGCCACCACACCATCACGATATTCATCTCTTATCTCTAAATCCAACAACAACGCCATTTGATCAACATACTCACCCACATCAAACTTTTCTCTTCTCATTCTCCTCCGTGCCCTCTGCGGTAGCCTACGGCAAGCCGAAGCGTCTACGTTATTCTAAACTTATAACTTCCCACGGCATCTGGAAAACTTCTCTAAATCTTTCTCCTAAAAGGCTACTGTGTACACACAAGTCTCTTGACCTGCACCTTTGTTGCATCGACCTGTACCTTTAATGCATCGACCTGCACCTTTAATGCATCAACCTGCACCTTTGTTGCATCGACCTGCACCTTTGTTGCATCGACCTGCAAAAATTAACCTTCTCTAAGTTACACAACAACTCTAAAAGACTTGTGTATACACGGTAGCCTAAAAGGAGGAGCCACTGCGTTGGGCGGCTGTGCCGACTTGAAGCATGTGGCGTCAGAGACTTTGAATTTTCCCCCTTCCCGCGTCGGGAAGGTGGTTAGGGAATTAGGTTTTTGGTGGATTTTTCCTAACGTGAAAAGTCAGATAAGTTCTTACGCCAACTCAAATAAACAATGCGATTAATTTTATACAGTAAACCCGGCTGTCATTTATGTGAAGGCTTGCAAGAAAAGCTAGAACAAATCCAAAATCTCAGTTTCGAGTTGGAAATCAGAGATATTACGACTCGTGAAGATTGGTTTGCTGCGTATCAGTATGAAGTGCCGGTACTTTATTTATCAAACTACAGAGGCGTAGAGGAAAAAGAGGGGAGTGAGAAACCATTGCCGCGTCCTTCTCCTCGTGCTAGTGTGCAACAGTTGGAGCAAATGTTGCGTAAGTATTTAGCCAATTAGAAAAAAATAATGCAGAATAAGCGCAAGATCAAGAATGTGACGAGGTTCACAAAATGAAATTGCGGGAATTACTAACAGCGGTAGACAGTGTTGAGCAATTACCTAGCCATCCAACTTTGGAGGATGTGGAAGTTAAGGGTTTGAAGACGAATTCCCATGCTTGTAGTGTGGGAGATTTGTTTATTGGGATGCCAGGAACGCGGGTTGATGGTGGGGAATTTTGGCAAAGTGCGATCGCATCGGGGGCTGTAGCTGCGATCGTTTCTCCCGAAGCTGCACAAAAAAATCCTCCCACAAATGAAGCTGTGGTCATCAGTGCAAGTAACATAACTCAAGCTTGTGCCCAGATAGCCAGTGCTTTTTACGGTTATCCGGGACGAAAACTCAACCTGGTGGGTGTGACTGGTACAAATGGCAAAACTACAACCACCCACTTAATTGAATTTTTACTCAACAAAGCTAATCTAGCTACAGCTTTGATGGGAACCCTCTACACTCGTTGGGCAGGTTTTGAGCAAACTGCTGCCCACACTACCCCCTTTGCGGTGGAACTACAACAGCAGCTAGCAGAGGCGGTAAATGCTGGTAGTGAGTTCGGCGTAATGGAAGTAAGTTCCCACGCTTTGGCCCAAGGTAGAGTGCTGGGTTGTGAATTTGAGGTGGCGGTGTTTAGTAATCTTACTCAAGACCATCTCGACTATCACAGCGACATGGAAGATTACTTTGCTGCCAAAGCATTGTTGTTTAGCTCTGATTATCTCAAGGGACGGGCAATAATTAATGCTGATGATTCTTATGGCAAACGGTTAATTGCCTCGTTAGATTCCGAACGGGTTTGGAGTTACAGCGTCAACGACAACAGCGCTGATTTATGGATGAGTGATTTAAGTTACCAGCCAAATGGTGTCAGTGGTACATTACATACACCAAGAGGTGACGTGGCTTTTCGATCGCCCCTAGTCGGACAATATAATTTAGAAAATCTTTTAGCAGCCGTAGGAGCAGTTTTACACTTAGGGCTAGATTTGCAGTTAGTGGCAAATGTAATACCTGAGTTTCCCGGAGTTCCCGGAAGGATGGAACGGGTACAGATTAGTCCTGACCAAAATATTAGCGTAATTGTGGATTATGCCCACACACCAGATAGTTTAGAAAATTTGCTGAAAGCTGCACGTCCGTTTATACCTGGGAAGGTGATTTGCGTATTTGGTTGTGGAGGCGATCGCGATCGCACTAAGCGCCCAAAAATGGGTAAAATTGCCGCTGAGTTAGCTGATGTGGCAGTGGTGACCTCAGATAATCCCCGGACTGAAGACCCAGAACGGATTTTGCAAGATATTTTGGCGGGAATTGCTGACACAGTGCAGCCAACTGTAATTTGCGATCGGGCGATCGCAATTCGTACCGCTATTTTACAAGCACAACCCGGTGATGGAGTGTTGCTTGCTGGTAAAGGTCACGAAGACTACCAAATTCTCGGCACCGAAAAAATCCATTTTGACGACCGAGAACATGCACGCGACGCTTTACACGAAAGACTGAAGATACAACGTTAATTTGAGAATTGGGCATTGGGAAGAGGCAGGGAGCAGGGGGAAAGAGGACAAGGAGCAGGGGGCAGGGAGAAAAGGGGAAAAAGAACCTGTTATCAAGCCTTTCACTTTCCCATTGCACCCTGCTCCCTGCACCCTGCTCCCTGCCCCATTCCCCATCCACAAGGGGATAGAGTTTTTTATTGTTTCTTTCCGTGGGGATTTTGTAAAAAATGCACACATAAAGGTGAAAATCGAAGACAGAATTATTTCTTGCTTCATCCTTTTTGTGCTTGACTCATGAATCTTTCTTTGGCTAAGGATCTGTCTGTTTATCAACTGGTTATGGGAGTGCAAGCGCCTCCTAAACCATTGTCCCTCAGTCCTGCGACTCTGCTATCACTGGTGAGAGCACAAATTGACTTACTAATTGAGCAGCAAATTGCAGCTACTTTGTGGGTGAAGCTGCCACCAGAAAAAATTTGGCAATCAGAATTAGCGCGTTATCAATCTTCGGTAGGTGCGTCTAGTCTCATTTATACTTGCCAGATCGAGGAGAGAGGACAAGAGGGAGCAGGGGAAGACAAGGGAGAAGGAGAAGTAAATGCCTCATTGTCTTCCTCATCTCCCCATCATGTCTCCGTTTACCTACCACCAGATAGCCAACTGCGACGAGAAAACTTTCTAATGGTGTTATCGCCTCAGTTTTGCAGTTTAATTTTGGCTCATCGACCACTTAAAAAACGCAAAAATCAGACATCGGGGAAGGTAAATACTAATAAAACCCAGCCGTTGCTGATTATAAATACTTTTGAAGGGAGAGTACTTCAGCAAGTATTACTTGGTATCCAACAAGCGATTGCGCCAGAATCATCCCCAATACCTGCTGATTTTATTTGTCCAACTGCGCCCCAAGCCGCACTTATAAATCAACTGTTTGCAAAACAACTCCTGCGACAAGATGAAATTAATCGTCAAATCATCTCAGTACGCACCACCAAGTTGCAGCAGCACAATCAAGAACTGTACAACAAAGAGCAACTCAAAGATGAATACCTGAAAAATGTGTGTCAGGAACTGCGTACACCCTTGACGCACATGAAGACAGCACTTTCGTTATTGAATTCCCCTAATCTCAAACCCCCCCAGCGACAACGTTATTTACAGATGCTAAATACCCAGTGCGATCACCAAAATTCCCTGATTACTGGTTTATTGGAACTGGTGCAGCTAGAACGCAATTTGGAGGGGACGACTTTGGAGTCGGTGCGTCTCTCAGATATTGTGCCTGGAGTAGTCAGTACCTACCAACCTGTAGCCCAAGAAAAAGGGATTATGTTAGCCTACACTGTACCCACTGAACTCCCATCTGTTTGGTGCGTGAGTGGTGGTCTGAGGCAAATTGTGATTAATCTGCTGCACAACAGTCTTAAGTTTACCCCTAATGGGGGTCAAGTATGGGTGCGTGCCCGTACTCAAGGTGATTATGTCCAATTAGAATTCCGCGACACAGGTATCGGTATTGGCGAAAACGAGATTCCCAAAATCTTTGATCGGTTTTATCGTGTGCGTACAGCAGCAACTGAAGATTATGGTGGTGCTGGGTTGGGATTAACAATTGTACAGCAATTGCTGCTGCGCTGTGGCGGATCTATTTCTGTGAAAAGTAAATTATATGAAGGTTCTACCTTTACAGTGCAACTGGCAAGTGTTGACAATATCCCAAAAGCGATCGCTACAGAAAATGAGCTATGAGTTATGAGTTATGAGTGATGAATTTTTAACTCATCACTCATAACTTTTAACTCCTACTGCTAATTTATTTGCTATAGCAAGTGCTGCCGCATCGTATTTCCAATAAGGAGAAAATTTCATTAGGTCTTGTAACATAACAAAAACTGGTTTATCAACTATGTCATCTATAGTTAAAGAATCTGTTTTTTTATCAATGACAGTTAAAATGAATTCTCCCTGATAACTGCCGACTGCCCAGACACTAGAATCTCCACCTCCTCCAGTACTAACTTTGATAAACTCTTCAAAGAAGAAATCAACATTTTCTCTAAAAACTGGCATAATTAATATTTCTCTTTTTTATGGCAGTAACAAAGGAAAAATTTGGGTTTTATAGAAAGTCATTTTCCAATACAGAAACGGCTAAAAATCCTCTCTAAAACTGATTCTGTTACTTCTTCTCCAGTAATTTCTCCTAAAGCTTGAATCGCACCCCGCAAGTCAATTGTCCAAAAATCAAGCGGTAACTGCTGGGCAATTGTTGCTTGTACCTGTTCCAAAGATATTTTAGCTTGGGTTAAGGCTGCTGCCTGTCTTTGGTTAATGGCTAAGTCCATATCAGCAGCTTGCACTTTTCCAGATTGAACTATTTCTAAAATTGCTGTTTCTAAATTATCAATACCTTGATTCTGGGCTGCGGCTGTGAAAATTTTTGATTTTGAGTCGCCACCTTGGTGCGCTTCTAACACAACTGGGATTTTGGATTGAAGATTTTTCCTATCACTTTCTTGTACTAAATCGATTTTGTTAATCACTATAATCAACGGACGGTGTTGTACCTTTTCGTAAATTTCTTCATCGCCTTCTGTCCAACCTGCGGAAGCATCGATGGTCAGCAAGACTAAATCAGCTGCATTGGCAGCAAGATGCGATCGCTCGACGCCAATTTTTTCCACTTGGTCTGTTGTTTCCCGAATCCCCGCTGTATCTAGCACTTGTACGGGAATTCCCCCGACAACTAACTGGGATTCGACAACATCGCGGGTTGTACCAGGTAAATCAGTCACAATGGCGCGATCGCTCCGGCTCCAAGCATTCAATAAACTCGACTTACCCACATTCGGACGCCCAACAATTGCCACTTTTAAACCAGTACGTAGCAACTCACCTTGATCTTTGGTTTCCAATAACCTAGTTATTTCTGCGGCAATTTTATCGATTTCTGATATGATTGCTTTATCATCCAGCGGAGGAAGGTCTTCCTCAAAATCAATTCGAGCTTCAATTTCTGCCAAAATATCCAAACAGTTAGCGCGTAACTGCCGAATCGGATGAGCTAATTTTCCTTGTAAACCAGCTAAGGCACTTTGAGCCGCTTGGGGCGATCGCGCTCCCACTAAATCAGCAATACCTTCGGCTTGAGTCAAGTCTAATCGTCCATTCAAAAAGGCGCGAAGAGTAAATTCTCCAGGTTGCGCTAGTCTGCTTCCGCTTTCCAAACACAGTTGTAATACCTGCTGCACTGCCATAATTCCCCCGTGGCAATGGAATTCCACTACATCTTCACGGGTGTAAGAACGGGGTGCTTTCATAATCAACAACAGGGCTTCATCCACCAATTCTTGCGTCTGGGGATGGCGAATGTAACCGTAGAGAATCCGGTGACTTTCCCAAACTTGTCGCCCTGGTGCATGAAAAAGATTTTGGGCGATTGCCATTGCTTGAGAACCGGATATCCGCACAATACCAACACTACCCTGTTGGGGGACAACAGCAGTGGCGATCGCGGCTATAGTTCCAGTAGTAGCAAAGAGTTCCGACATGAGCGCCCTTTATAAGAGTGAGGAGAGACGTGATTAATCGCGTCTGTACTTAAGAGTAAAAATCATAACTCATAACTCATAACTTTCTAAATGGTAGGTATTTAGACTAATGAGATGGCAACTGGCAAGGTAAAATTTATCTGGAGGCTAGTGCCTGATAGTAAAGAGTTAAGAGCGAAGAGTTAGGGACGAAAATTATAACTCACAACTTATAACTCATAACTTTTAAAGAGAGGAATTTACTGTGGAGCAAAAGATTAACTGCGCTGTAGCCTGTGTTAACGGGTGTGTTTTAAGGGATAAATGCCCCAATATCGAGTTTAGAGAGGCAGCCGCAAAATTTATTGAAGAGACTCCTTTAGACAAAATGCTGGAGTTGGCACAAGAACGTCTGCGGAAAAAAATGACGGAACCGCCAAAATGGGTTTTTCCTGAAGATCCATAGCATTCGGGGCAACAGGCCCAAGCAAGACAGCGTGGAGGTTAAATAGTATCTGGATCTATATTAATTCTCGCAGTTTTGGCCGCCAAGCGATCGCTGTGTTACTTCTCCTGTTGTGCCACTTCTCCTTCAGGAGTGTCAGGGTTAAAGCATTCTAGAGAACCTAATTCTTCATCACCGCATCTAAAAGCACATTGGCATCAAAGCGGACTACATCGGTGCAAGGTAGCCCAGTTTCTGCTATTGTTTGAGCGATGCTTTCCTCAGCCGCAGACTCATCTAAATGGGCTGTGTTCAGCGCTATCCCAACTACAGGAACACTTCCAAAAGCACCACCAGCGCTAGCAACAGTTTCATAAACCCGAATCACCTCTGGTAAAGGTGGAATTAGTACATGGGGATGATTACGTACATGAACTTGTCCCGCCCGATGTACCAACACCAGTTGGGTTGGTTGGGAACCACGGATTAGCGGTAGAGTTGCCGTTGAACCAGGGTGTAGCAGTGAACCTTGCCCTTCAATGTGCAAGATGTCATAGTTTTTGCCATAGCGCATGACTATCTGTTCCACAGCACCAGCGGCAAAGTCTACCCGCACGGCATCTAAAGCCACACCATCCCCTTCTAACATCACCCCAGTTTGACCTGTGGCGAGGAATTTAGAACGCCAACCCCGCAGTTTTGACGCCCAATGTAACTCTAGGCTAGTTGACATTTTACCGATCGCCATGTCGGTTCCCACTGTCAACACCCGCCGACACGGAAGGGTACGTGCCATTCCACTAGCAACACTTATATTAGGCGGCTCTTTACGTACATCCCAAATTAATTGCCCTGGTTTGAGCAGTGCATTTAACTCTGGTATATTTGCCATTGGTGTATGTAAACCATTCACCAGCGACATTCCCGCTTCTAAAGCGTGTTTGATTTCCAGCCAATAATCATCTGGTACAGCACCACCTCCTGGGGCAATGCCAATTACCAAAACTTCCGGCTTGTACTCCAGGGCTGCGGCTACCGATGCCACAATTGGTACATCACGCTTGATACCTGTTAATTCTGGTAGGGATTTGCCAGCACACTCGCGATCGATTACGGCTACGATTGGGGCTTCACCATAGCGTAAAATAGATAACCCCGTTTTACCCTGAGTCCCAGTAGTTCCTTCATGTAGCAAGATAGCTACTCGTTGATTAAGTGGTAGACGCACTGTGTTGTACCCCCAAACCTGGTAAATCGTTTGGCAAAACTCTCCCTTCTTTTAGCAATGCACCCGTAAAAGGGTCATCAATTAAGTTAAGGTGACTGTCTAAATCTAAATAATCAGCTAGTGGTGCTAGCTGTAATGCTGCTGTATTAGCTAGCGAACTGTCAGAATAGCAACCGAACATTACTTGCAACCGATATGCTCGTGCTGTATGTACCATTCGCATTGCCTCTGTTAGTCCCCCTGATTTCATCAGTTTGATATTAATACCATCCACGTAATTTGCCAAATCGGGAATATCGGCGCTTGTGAAACAACTTTCATCAACAAAGATAGGCAGGGGAGAGTGCTCTTTGAGTTTTGCTAAACTTTTTTCCTGCCCCCGTCGTAATGGCTGTTCTACATACTTTATACCTAAATCAGCCAGCCAATTGCACATTGCGATCGCATCTTCTAAACTCCAGCCTCCGTTGGCATCAACGAAAAATTCTGGTTCAGGCGCTGCTTCTCGTACTGCTAATAGCATTTTTTTATCTGCTTCTATGCCATCAGGGCTACCTAGCTTCACCTTGAAAAGGCGGACATCAGTAAATTGTAACCAGTCTCGTGCTCTAGCCTTGGCACCTTCTGGTGAATTAATCCCAATTGTGACAGAAGTCGGAACTATTTGATTGCGATCGAGTCCCCAAATTTGCCACAAGGGTAATCCTACGCGCTTACCGAGCCAGTCATGCATTGCCATATCTAAGGCAGCTCTTGCAGCAGAAGGAACCTGGTTTTGTGTTAAAACTTGCTCAATTTCCTGCCGCTGTAAGGGGCTGAATGCTTGCAACAGGGGCACAACTTGCTGTAGGGCGTCTTTGATCGTATCAGTTGATTGTCGATGATTACCTACACCGAATGGTGATGCTTCCCCCCAGCCTTCGATGCGATCGGATGAGATCCTCACCCATACATTTGTTGTCTGTGCAGTTGTGCCCCGACTAATGGTCAACGGAAATCTCTTATTTACTGTAAATAAATTTACATTTATTTGCATAGTTTTTATACATATTATGTTATTGCAAAAGCTAGTGTAAGTTCAAAGTTTAGATTATCGGATGCATCTGTTATACTTTTTTACATTCATTGCTTAATGACTAAATATTTTATAGATTGTTTTTATTAATAACTGAATTTATGAACAATTTAAAAAAATGGAAAACTTTAAAATCAAAAATGGTTTTAGATCATCCTTGGTGTCAGGTGAGGCGAGATGAAATAGAATTGCCCAATGGTAAAATTATCGATGATTATTTTGTCAGTATCAAGCCTGACGTCGCGATGGTTTTACCGATCACTAGTAGTAGGGAAATTATTTTTGTTCGTCAATATAGACACGCCATAGGTGAATTTTTCTTAGAACTGCCAGCAGGGAATTTTGACCCTACAAGAGAGAGTGCAGAAGTAGCAGCAATTAGAGAACTTACAGAAGAAACTGGTTATATTCCCCAAGAATTTAGAAAAATAGTAACTCTATACGATAAGCCGAGTAAAGATACCAATCAAATACATTTATTTTTAGCAGAAAATGTGAGTAAAGTTGGAGAGCAACAATTAGATATTACAGAAGATATTGAAGTTGTATTTATTCCTGTAGAATCAGTTTTAGAAAAAATTATTCAGGGAGAAATTTCTGTTGCAGGAACAGTAGCGGCTCTCTTCTTAGGTTTAAATTTTATTAATTATTAATAATTCTTGTAGCTATCTTCTGTTTTGTAAAAATAATGTTTGAGACGAATTGTATACTGAAACTTTTATAGCAAATTATTAACGTTTTGGCATAGAATAATCTTAATATACTTTCCATATAATGTCCTCGTATAAATGATATACAGGGAAATTCTGTATCTAACTGTTACTATGCTAAGGACAGAGGGCAAGTAGCTAAATTCAGATTGGCGGTTCGTAACGTGGATGTTCTAATTGAGTCAACAAGGAGCTTTGAAAAGGATCTTGGCAGGCTGAGTGAAGATGAGAAAACCGCAGCGGTTAAAAAAATCAATGATTGCGCCAGCCTCTTCCCAACTAAAAAAGGTGAGGTTTATCGTAAGTTGCGTCGTCTCCCCCTATCGTCAGATATTAATGGCTATGAATCTTCGCTGTACACGCTAAGGGTTTCCCAGAAACTAAGGGTGATTTTGACAGTTGACGAAGATCCAATTTTTGGGCAAGTTATTTTTACTCTTTTTCGAGTGGTCAAACATGATGACCTCGATAAAGCCTATAAAGGTGTGGCAAAGTCTTTGTATCAAGGATTACTCCACCACAATCAAGAAACTGCCCGGATCTTGTAAGTTGGTTTATGGCACAAACCCTTACTCTGTGTGATGAATACGGCATTATTTATCAAGCCATGAAGATTTTGCCAGACGACGAGCTAAAGATTGCTTTTCTTGAAGCCTTGGCAGAGCTTGAAGATAACGAGTGTCACAGAACAAGAAAATTTCCAAAAACGAGGCTGCATAAAGTAAAAGGTGTGAAGCAGGCAATTTATCGTGCTGATATCGATAAAGCCTCAGGTTGGCGCATCCATGTTCAATACATTAATGGGCAAATTCATCTCAAGGATATTATCGAGGGGCAAAGACACGATGATGTAATTGAGGTGATTAAATCTAAAAAGGCACGCTATGAGTAATTCTCAGTCTTAAATAGTACCGTACCCAAAAAAGTCTTGTCTTTGCACCGGAATGCCCCAATATGCTCGGTTGAGTTACAGAGGTTGTCTGCGTCCGGTGAGTTTGGTCTTTAGTTTTCGGTAGCGAGTTTGAGTATGCACGCCACCTAGTTTTTTATCTTGCCCATTGCTGCAAGATATAAGCATAAAAAGCCTCTTTATCTACCTTATTCATTGCAGAAATTTTCCGACCACCAGGAACTACCTTAGTACGCCCCTGACTAACACCAGTGGTGATAATTTCTGTTTCCCACTCGCGTAATTGATAGAATTCCGGATGTCCCAGATAAGCTGTTGCCAGCACATCCCAAAAATAATAATCTTGGGGGATAACTAGTGCATAACATTGTCCGGCTAAATCAGAAATTGGATAGTGGCGTTGTCGTCCCATTTTGTATACTAGCTCCGATGTGACTGGGACATTATTAGTCAAATCTAAAGGACACATAATAATTTCAATTTGAGTTTGCCATACCCGCGCTGCTGAAACCGCATCCCAATAAACATTCCATTCGGCGGAACCATCTTGTCCTGCTTCCAGACTTTTTTCCACATTGCCACCAACATTCAACGCACCCCCCATCCAAACAATTTTGTGAATCTTGGCTTCAATGTGCGGTGCTTTGTCCAAAGCCACTGCTATCGTTGTCAACGGCCCAGTTACCATCAACGTTACGGGGTCTGATGCCTCCTGCAACACCTGTATCATAAAATCTTGACCTGTTTCGGCAACCAGAGGCGTAGTGATGGTTTCGCTTTGATTGAGAATGGGGAGATGGTCAACTATAAACGAATCACGGCGATAGAGAGTAGGAAATGGATTGATACCGCGCACAGTGCTTTCTGCTACCGGGATATGAGAAAATCCCATCAAATCTATAATTTTACGTGTGGCGCTAACAGCTGGTTGAACGTAGCAATCTGCTGGAGTGACGACAACACCAAGGAGTTCAATATGATCCATCGTCAATAGCAGCATAGTTGCTAAATAATCATCTACACCGCCATCGTGATCCATTAATACAAGTTGTTTTGACATAAAAGGAGAATTAATATGGATGAGTTTATACAAGCTGCAATTCAAGAAGCAAAACAAGGCAGACAAGAAGGTGGAATTCCCATTGGTTCGGTTCTCGTCAAGGATGGCAAAGTTCTCGGCAGAGGACACAATAAACGTGTGCAAGACGCCGATCCTGTCACCCACGCCGAAATCGATTGTCTCCGCAATGCTGGAAGAGTTGGCAGTTATAGAGGTACAACACTCTATTCAACTTTAATGCCGTGTTACCTATGCGCTGGGGCAGTGGTACAATTTGGCATTAAAAAAGTCATCGCTGGAGAATCCAGAACTTTTCCTGGTGCTAAAGAATTTATGGTATCTCACGGTGTGGAAGTAATTGATCTTAATCTTGACGAATGCGAACAAATGATGAGTGAGTTTATTGAAACTAATCCCGAACTCTGGAATGAAGATATTGGTAAATAGTCATTGGGCATTGGGAAGAGGCAGAGGGGAGGGGTGCAGAGGAGAGGAATTTTCCCCTTGCTCCCTACTCCCAATCCCCATTCCCCTTTCCTTAAGAAATGCATCAAATGTAAACCTATCCGGTAGCGAAGTTTGTGCGCCTGGTTTTGTCGCCGCTAAAGCACCCGCTGCTGCACCCCAAATTACTGCCTGATGTAAAGAAAGTCCTTCAAAAAGTGCTGCCGCTAAAGCGCCATTGAAAGCATCGCCTGCGGCTACTGTATCAACCGCATGAACTGAAAACGCGGGTACAAAAAATCTTTCCTCAGCAGTGGCACAAAAAACACCCTTAGTACCCAGTTTGACGATCGCACATTTCACACCCCGTTGTAATAAAACCGCAGCTGCTTTGGCGGCTTGTTCCTCTCCATCCACACGAAAACCAACCAACTGCGCTGCTTCAACTTCATTTGGTGTAATAATTTCTACCAATGGATACAGTTCATCTGGTAAATTAGATTGTGCAGGTGCGGGGTCGAGAATTACTTTTATGTTTGCACGTCGTGCCACTTGAGCAGCAGCAACCACGGCAGTAAGAGGAATTTCTAGTTGTAAAAGTAGTGCTGTAGCTTCTGCTAAAAAGTGGGATAATCGCTCTACATCTTCTTGATTGACGCGCCCATTTGCACCAGGAATGACGACGATTTGATTTTCACCAGTATCACTCACGGTGATAATAGCAACTCCAGAACTAACAGTTTCATCCACAAAAATATTATCAGTCTGTACACCAGATACTTGCAAATTGTTAACAAGTTCTGTACCAAAATCGTCTGCACCTACACGCCCTACTATATGGGTAGGAATTCCCAATTTTGCTAATGCTACGGCTTGATTAGCTCCTTTACCTCCGGGTATTTTTAAAAAGTCTTTTCCTAGTAAAGTTTCTCCTGCAACTGGCAACCGGGATGTTGTTGCTACCAAGTCTATATTTATGCTGCCGAAAACGATAATGCTCATTATACTTAATTTTTATTCATCTTAAAATTATTCGACCTAATACTATAGGAAAAGGAAAAAATTGGAAATATTTGATTCTCTTATCTGAGTTTTTATTAGGACTTACGCAAGAGTTATTGAATAACGAACCACAGAGGCACAGAGGGGACGGAGAAATCAGAGTTTGAGAGATATTTTGCGTAAGTCCTATTTATATTAGGCACGATTATCCCCTTTTTTATTACTCAGATTATGGCGAACAGCAAGTGGCTAATAAGAGAGAGCGTACTTAGAAAAATTACAACGACAGGTAAGAATTCTGCGTATAAAATTAGTAGCAAGCAATGGAGCGATCGCACTTGGTAGTACTGAAGGCAATCAACCCTCTTTGGTTACATTTGTTGCTTCAGCAAACCAACTCTATTTTGTAGAGATTACCAAATTTGCAACTATGGCAGAGGATGAATGGCAGTATTCTGAGCCGAAATAATTTTCCAGCGCCCTGCCTGCTTCTGAAGAACATATTTCATACGCGTTTTGAGTATTCCCGGCTCGGTCGGTTGTATACCTGGAGGCAGGGCATCATAACCGCGTAGTGTTTGTACTGTCTCCACAATAGCTGCTTGGGAACCGAGTAGACGCACCTTCCAAATTTTGATCTCAAGGTGAGTGTTCTTGAAAATGCCACTAAAAAGTGCTGCGTGCCGTGATTTTGTAGCATCCTGTCCGTTAAAGTACGTGCCGATAATGTTAACAAAGTCAGCATCCTGGCTAAAGTCCCGAACCCATGCTTGGGCATCATGTTGATTCCAAGCTTTGGTTTGCTCACTCAGTAGCCTGCGGATAGCAATTTCATCCGGAACTTGAGCAATTACTAACGATGGAATCAAGACGAGTAAAGCAGCATTTATCCCTATCCAGCTAGGGCGTGGATAAATCATCATCAACTCAAATTAGATTAATGACTATAGAATGACACAACAATGAGACGCTTGCTCAAGGCAATTTGTATCAAAAATCTTATTTTGCAAGGTAAATCTGCAAAAGTTTTACTCCTGTCAAACTTCAAAAATTCAATATTTTGCGATGCCTGCGGTTTTTGCTAGCCTATGCACCTGCAAAATGTGGGTTTAAAATCCTTACTGTTGCGTCAGCTTCCCGCAGGATACGGCTCTTAAGGTGGCTCCAAATCAGGACGGGTCAAATTCCTTGGGAGTTTGCTCCTTCTGCCTCTTGCCTCCTTCAAATTCCTTGAATAATTCCGCCATCTACTTGCAGCATGACTCCATTCACAAATGAGGCTGCTGGCGAACTCAGAAATACTGCGACATTGGCAAACTCTTCTGGTGTCCCTATGCGACCTAAAGGAACTGTTGCATTAACTTTAGCTATTTCTGCTTCTTTCGTTTCACCACTTTTAGCAATCCGCGCGTTGATCAATTCTTCTACCCGTTCTGTATATGTCCAGCCTGGTAAAATGCTGTTGACGCGAATTTTATCGCTACCTAGTTCTTGGCTGAGAGTTTTCGTTAAACCAATCACCGCTAACCTAATGGAATTAGACAACACGAGATTTTGAATTGGTTGTTTAGTTGAGGTTGAGGTGATGGTCAGAATCGCTGGTGTTGTAGATTGGCGTAAGTGAGGTAAAGCGTACTTTACCAGACCTACAGCACTCAGCAAAGTCAAGTTGATTGAAGTTTCCCAGGTTGCCAAATCGATATCATCAAAAGAGCCAGCGGGTGGGCCTCCGGCGTTGGTAACGAGGATATCCAACCCGCCGAATTTTTCTACTGTGGCATTAATTACCCGTTCAATATCTTCTTGACTAGTAACGTCGGCACGCAGAGATAGCACTTCTGTGCCTGTTTCGCTTTCTATCTCCGCAGCGGTTTTGTCAATTAACTCACTGCGGGCGCAGATGGCAACTTTTGCACCCTCACGGGCAAATTGCCTCGCTGTAGCTTTGCCCAATCCTTTACTAGCAGCTGTCACTAAGGCGACTTTGCCACGGAGTTGCAAATCCATAATCTTGATTCTTCTTGTTTACAGCAATTTAAAGCCGAGATTATTGAGAGCTTCACGCAAGCGATCGCGTCCTCTCAATGATTCTACACTTGCGATGCGTTGGGCTGAGTGTTCTGACCAATCGCCAGCAACATTCATCTTTTGTTCAGTATAGAATTCTTTGATGATGTCGTTGTAGTGAGCGATCGCTTCTTCTTGATCTGCCAATTTATAGGTTTCACGGTGCAGTATTGCTGATTGGGGCAACCTTGGCTTAATCGCTGCTTCTACCTCAGGATTCGGATAGCCTACACACAGCCCAAATACAGCATACACAGAGGAGGGCAAATTCAATATTTCTGCTACCTCTTGCGGGCGGTTCCGGATTCCGCCGATGTATACTGTTCCCAAACCGAGTGACTCAGCTGCAACTGCTGCATTTTGCGCCGCTAAAGTTGCATCGATTGTTGCCATCACAAACATTTCCAAGTATTCCAGCGCATCATGAGATATGCCGCGACTGTCAGCAACATGAGCCAGACGCGCCAAGTCTGCTAACCAAACCAAGAATAAAGGAACCTGCTTAATATGTGCTTGGTTTCCCGCTAATTTAGATAACTCCTCTTTGCGCTGTTGATCTTCGACTGCTATTACACTCCAGGTTTGCAAATTAGAGGAAGTAGATGCAGATTGGGCGGCTGCAATTAGCAACTCCAGAGTTCCCTGAGGTAGAGGATCGGATAAATAAGACCGGATTGAACGGTGAGATAGTAATGCTGTCAGGGAATCATTCCATTCAATTTCGGGATTGAAGGGAATTTCACCGTAGCGCGATCGCAGTAGTTCTGTAGGATTAGTCATAATCAATTCCAAGATTCACATTTCAAAAATTTTCAGTTGTTTTATTATTAACACCAATTCCATTTGTAAGGGCATACATCTGTCCGCCCCTACAGCCGATTCATTGCACTCTTTTAAGTTTTTGGTGAAAATGCAGCATATTCTTCTTTTGTCAACACAGCATCTTTCACATTTACCTTTTTAGGAATTAACTTCAATTTATAATATGTATCTGCAACACTTTGTTGGAGATTTATTAGATTCTCGTCAACTGGTACAAGCCCAAAAGTCCGCCTGTTAGTTGCTTTCCTCATCGTTTCTAAATCAATTCCTAACACAGGTGATAGAGTTTTTGCGACTTCTTCTCGATTCTGTTTAGACCATTCTTCTAGACTTTGAATTTCTTCCAGTATTACCTTGACAGTTTGAGGATTTTCAGTGACAAATTTGCGGGTCATCAAATAATATCCTCCCTGTTTATTAATTCCTGTGCCATCAATCAGGACTCTGGCTTTTGTTGCCTCTTGAGCTGCTGCATAGAAAGGATCCCAAATTACCCACGCATCTACACTACCCTTGACAAATGCAGCGCGGGCATCAGCCGGTGCCAAATATTTAGGTTCAATGTCAGTATATTTCAATCCCACTTTTTCTAAAGCTTGGACTAACAATAAATGGGCACTAGACCCTTTTTGAAAGGCAACTTTTTTACCTTTGAGGTCAGTAAGTTTTTGAATTTGTGAATTTTGAGGAACAAGAATTGCTGAACCAGCTGGACTAGCAGCAGTACCAACAACATAAATTAGTGATGCTCCGGCTGCTTGAGCAAATATTGGCGGTGATTCTCCTACAGGGCCGATGTCAATACTACCCACATTCATGGCTTCTAGTAGTTGGGGCCCCGCTTGAAATTCAGTCCATTTTACAGTGATCCCTTCTGGTGCCAAACGCTTTTCTAAAACACCTTTAGTTCTAAGTAAAATGGTCGATTTTTGATAACCAAATCTGACTACTGTTGCTTTACTGGAAGCAGAATTGCCAACAGATGTGGCACTAGGATTAGGGGAATTCACAGTCGGTGTCGATGAACAGGCGGCAAATAGCAAGCTCAAACACAGCCCTGTGACAAAAGCCCCCGCAATTGGCAAAGGAGAAGAAAAGAATAATTTATGTTGGTTGTTAAAGGGGATATTCCTGATTCTTATCAACGATATCCACTTGGTAATTAAGCGGCGAAAGATTAGGTTAATCATCAAAATGATTTCTTTGAACTATATTAATACTATAAACTTATAGGTTTACCGGAGTATAAAAATAAATTTAGGTTAAATTGACATAAAAATAGCGGCACGTAGAGTAAATTGATACTTCTCTGCCTATTATCCTAGTACAGCACCACCCAAATCCAGCCACCATCTCGATTAACAAGATAAGTAGCTCTGAGCAACTGGTTCAAGGCAGGCAAACTTACGCCACAGTATATTAGTGCCAAAAAACACAGCACTAATTTAGCAAATCAGGTTCTTCGCGCACAATCCTGTCGTAAAGGGGCTGGAAACTGAACCACCCACTTACATGTGACCCCACTTGAGTTTGTGTTAAACGGGCTGTTTCGTGTTTGATAGTAGTGGGTCTACCCGCAGCTTCTGCCAGCAGTTGAGCTTGGCACGATCGCTCTAAGCTAATGTACCAAAAGGCAGCCTCATCTACTGTATGTCCTACAGTTAAAATACTGTGGTTACGTAGGATTATGGCTTTCTTTGGTCCCAAGGCTTGCGCCAGCCGCTGACCTTCAGAAGTTTCTAAAACAACACCAGTGAAATCATCAAACAGGGCATGGTCTTCGTAAAAAGCACAAGAATCTTGAGTCAAAGGGTCAAGGAGACGCCCCAAACTAGACCAGGCTTTACCATAAAGTGAATGGGCGTGAGCTGCTGCGATTACATCAGGTCGAGCTTCATGAATCTGAGAATGGATGGCGAAAGCAGCTCGATTTACCTCAGTATCACCTTTAACCACCTCACCTTCTCTGTTAACCAAGATCAGGTCAGAAACTCGGATATGACCGAAGTATGTTCCGAATGGATTGACCCAGAAATGGTCTGTAAACTCCGGATCGCGAGCCGTAATATGGCCTGCGATTCCCTCGCTGAACCCAAACTTACCAAATAGGCGAAAGGCGGCGGCTAGGCGTTGCTTACGGTGCAGGCGTTCGTCTTCAACTCGCTCGAATACGGGGGGTTGTGGTCTAGCGTACCTGGGCATGTTCTTTTTCCTCTTCCTCTTTACAGGGAGCGTTGGAATATCCAGAGCGAAAGGATTTGACGCTGTGGGATTCTGGGATGAATTGGTGACGCAAAACGCAACCAGTATCATTACCCAGAAGATGGATGGATACAGATGCGCTCTGGGATGTGGTTTTAACAGCGTGGATATCACCATCTGGGGGTAAGAGGCGGTAGATATCCCCTGGTTGAAGCGGTCGCACTTCAGTTACTTGTAATTGTGCGTGTCCTTCAGCATCGCCGCTATCTACACGGCGATAGACTGTTTCTTCTTGATTGCCTTTATATAAACCAATCAATCCCCAGGCCAAATGGTCGTGGACAGGAGTCGTTGAACCTGGGGGAATCACCAAACTGAATACTGACAGGGAACGGTCTTTGGCGCGATAAAGCAACCACTGACCAATACCGCCGCCCATCCTGCTTTCGGGATTGACTTGAGCAAATTTTTCAGTTAGCCATTCCTCTTGGGCGAGCAGCTCTTGAAAATAGGGTTCTAATCTAGCTAGAGTTTGTGTGCGATCGTCAACAGTACTAGCGCTAATTTCACGCACCGTTGCTACCAAGGATCTTAGTTCTTGGCTCTCGATAAACCATTGGTCTTCTGGTAATGGTTCCAAGATGGTGTGGTTCGTCATCTATATTCCTCGGTTTGGGAGGCGACTAACATTAATAGGAATTTTGTAGTCTTTGCTGACTATAGTACTAGTAGTTTTAACACCAGGGTGAATCTTGAAGCCAAGTTGCTCAAGTTTTAGATGAGAAAGGGACTCCTTCAAAATTATAGTAAAGGGGTACCGCTGGAATACGGTAGCTTTACCTTGTGACAATAGCAGCCTAGCACGGCTGATGCGTACTGGATATAACGGTTGTTGGTTGGCATCGAGAATGAATACTTTGGTCATGCAATTTTGAATTTTAGATTTGTTTGCGATCGCGAGTTGAAAGAGCTTGAGCTTAGAGAACGGAAAAATCATTCTCCCCTACTCCCCCTACTCCCCCTGCTCCTACTTAGCCGTGGGGCAGATAGTAGCAGCAACATCTACCCTTTTCGGTAGAATCTTTTGCTCCAGCATCCAGTCAGCCGTCTTCTGAAGTTTGGCAATATCATCAGCATTAGGTGTGACAAGTAGCTGTGGCCCTTGATTCTCAGTTACCCGCTTGGCTACGGCTGGGGATATTTTGATGTCCTTGACCAGGAATTCCGCTGATTTTGCCGTATTTACATTCAACCAATCGTATTCCTCACTTAAACCCCTAAAAGCAGCTTTCACGGCTTCTGGAGATTTAGCCGCAGCCTCATTACGCACAAGCATTACACTGTAGGTCGGAGCAGGATGGGTTGTGGTGATTCTCCTAGCACCATGCTCTAATTCGGCAACTGAGATGTATGGTTCCCAAACTGCCCAAGCGTCCACATTTCCTTGGTAGAGGGCGGGTGCAGCATCAGTTGGAGCTAAAAAAACGCGCTGAACTTTATCTTTAGAAATGTTCTCTTTTTCCAATACTTTTAATAACAGGTACTCCCCTGCACCAGCCTGATTGACAGCAACTTTTTTACCTACAAGGTCAGCGGGCTTACGGATAGGAGAATCACCACGCACGACGATCGCACTGGACAATGATTCAGGTCTAGGACGCTGGACAGCCCCAATGCAAAGCTCCTGACCGGCGGCAATAGCTGACAATCCAGGAATGTCTCCGCACCCGCCAATATCCGCTTGATTAGCGCTAATTGCTTGGAGTAAGGTAGCACATCGGTCAAAGGGGCCAGCCCATTCAGCTTTGATATTCTGAGCCGCAAGCCTCTTTTCTAACTCTCCTCGTTGACGTGCAATTGGTACTACACCTCCCTTTTGGTATCCCAGGCGAATCAAACTTGTTTTCTCTTGAGTCTGGTTACTCACATTTTGAGCAGTGGTATTAGTATTTGCAGAGTTACTGGGAGCGCAGCCATAAATCGCTAAACCTAGCCAGGAACTAGCAATCAATAAGGCACTAAGGGAATTACCGCGTTGTGGCAATAAAAATAAGAACTTTTTGAATTGGTTCAACAACTTTTTTATTACTCCTTTTATTAAAGAAAAGATAAGAATGAGAGTCTAGAGGTCAACTCCAGCACTCTCGTCTTTACAGCTCATTAGGGATTTCCAGGGAATAAATCATCCAATCTTATGCAGTAGTCTCACAATCAGTAGTTGGATATTTTTTATTGGGAAGTCTCTTAGCTGTGATATTAATTTATGTAAATACGGTAAGTCGGTCGGCTAACCGTTGAATTAACTACAAGCAGAAATTATCACATACAAATTTAAAAAGCAATAGGTTAGCTGTTAGAGGAGGGAATTAAGGGAAGCCATTGCGTTTCCTCATTCCCAGGCTACCGGGAATGCATTCATCTGGACTGGAGACGAAGCCTCTAATCAGCCATTCCCATGATCCGCACCTTTAAGTGAAAATTTTGCATAGTTCTGGATCGTAGTGATAATTATTCTCATAATCAGAGTTGCTGGAAATTTACCAAAATATTAAATTCGATTCGTTTTTGAAATCGGAAACATAAAAATCTGGAATCATGCGTAAATGTTTTGAAGCTTACTGAAGAATCATCAGTGACATTAAAAGCTAGAAGAAACCACAGGAGATTGGACTGCTGATAAATCTATAAATGTTAGCTGTGAGAAAAGGACGGCATTCAAACCTGAAGGAGAAGTGCATGAATGTAAGTTTAAATAACTTAGCAAAAAATTTAGTAAACACGGAACAAAGCTTTGGGACTTTAGTTGACTTGCTACGCTATCGAGCGGTTGCTCAGTCTAACCGAATCGCCTACACCTTTTTGGTGAACGGAGAAACTGAGGAAATTAATATAACTTATCAAGAGTTAGATCGATTAGCGCGAGCGATCGCAGTGCGGTTACAGTCAATGGAAATGGCTGGTTCTCGGGCTTTGCTGCTGTACCCCATAGGTTTGGATTTTATCGCGGGGTTTTTCGGATGTTTGTATGCTGGGGTAGTTGCGGTTCCAGCTTATCCTCCCCGTCCTAATCAATCGTTGTCACGTTTGCAAGCGATCGCAACAAATGCAAAAGCGGCGATCGCACTGACCAATACCACCGTTTTATCCAATTTTGGGCGAGGATTTAGCGAATTTCCCAATCTCAAAGTTCTGTGCTGGCTGACAACTGACGACATTAACACCGATTTGGCAACGCAATGGCAAGAACCTGCGATTAATAGCAATACCCTAGCTTTACTTCAATACACTTCCGGTTCTACAGGAACTCCCAAAGGAGTAATGCTCAACCATAGAAATTTGCTGCACAATTGCACTTTCATCCACGAGTGTTTTCAGGATACGCCCGAAAGTATGGGTGTAAGTTGGCTGCCACTATATCACGACATGGGACTCATCGGCGGTGTACTGCAACCTTTGTATGTTGGTGCACCAATGACATTGATGTCTCCAATGGACTTTCTGCAAAGTCCCGTCCGATGGCTGCGGGCGATTTCCCGCTACAAGGCTACTACTAGCGGCGGCCCCAACTTTGCTTATGACCTCTGCGTTCGTCATATAACTCCCCAACAACGGGAAACTCTTGACTTGAGTAGCTGGAAGGTAGCCTTCAACGGAGCCGAACCCGTGCGGGCGCAAACATTAGAACGGTTCGCAGAGGCTTTTAAATCCTGTGGTTTCAGCTACAACGCCTTCTATCCCTGTTACGGTATGGCGGAAGCAACTTTGATTGTGTCTGGTGGTTTAAAAACAGAGCCGCCAATCCTAAAAATCGTTCAGGGAGAAGCTCTAGAGCAAAATCGAGTAGTTCCAGCCAAAAAAGCTGAAGATGGAACCCGAACTTTGGTTAGCTGCGGACAAAGCAGACTAGATCAGCAAATTGTCATAGTTCACCCTGAGACTTTAACTATTTGTGCACCTAACGAAGTCGGTGAGATTTGGATATCGGGTAAGAGTGTGGCGCAGGGGTACTGGAATCAATTAGGAGAAACAAAAACTACTTTTCAAGCTTATCTATCAGGTACGACAGAAAGACCATTTTTGCGGACAGGAGACTTGGGATTCCTGGAAAATGGGGAGTTATTTATCACCGGACGAATCAAAGATTTGATTATTATTCGAGGTCGCAATCATTACCCGCAAGATATTGAATTTATCGTAGAACAAATTCATCCAGCATTGCGATCGGGTTATGGATCTGCATTTTCTGTTGATTTAGATGGAGAGGAACGACTAATTGTCGCACAGGAAGTAGAGCGTAATTATTTGGCAAATCTAAATTTAAATGAAATTTTTACAGCAATTGTACAAGCAGTAGCACAACAACATGAAATTCAAATTTATGCCATCTTGCTATTAAAACCTGGTAGTATCCCTAAAACTTCTAGCGGCAAAATTAAACGTTTTGCTTGCCAAAAAGCTTTTATAAATAACACCTTAGATATAGTTTATGACTGGACAATAAATCCTCGCTTCAAAGCAGAATATCGCAACTTAGAGGAAGAAATAGCACTTCTAAAAATGCAACTACTCTCTTCTTAAAAAACCACCCAATTTTATCTACGTTCTCTGTCTTAAAAAATGACGTACCTGCGGATGCTCCTTCCGGTGCTCCAACTTTTTGCTGCGTCTTTACGGTTCAATCAATCTTCTAAAAACTTTTCGAGGTATCTAATGTTCTGGTTTTTTTTATCCTTAGCAATCGTCTCAGAAGTAACCGGCACAACTTGCATGAAATTGTCAGCAGGTTTTACACGCTTATTACCTTCAGTAGCGATGGCAATATTTTATTGCATCAGCCTAACTTCATTAACATTCGCTCTCAAAAAAATTGATGTCAGCGTTGCTTATGCAATTTGGTCTGGCGTCGGCACAGCTTTAATCGCAATTATCGGTATTTTCTGGTTTAGAGAACCCGCAAATATATTCAAAATTCTCTCGCTCGCTCTCATAATTTTCGGAGTAATTGGTTTAAACCTTAGTGGCGGAACTCATTAATTAAAAAGCATTCAAGCATGAACAGGAGAAAGAACAGTGACATCTACAGAGCGGATCGTAAAACATATTGACTTTCTAGACGGCTTGCGTGCGATCGCTGCTCTGTTTGTTCTATTTAGTCATACATGGTATCAAATTTGGCCCGCTGTTTTGCCACCTTATGGATACGGCAATCGCCCAACTGGATTAATACTAATGTTAACAAGTTGGCTTTATTACGGGCATTTTGCTGTAATTGTATTTATTGTGCTGTCTGGATTCTGTCTCATGTTACCTGTGATTAAAAATAACGGTATCTTGCGCGGCGGCACTTTACAATTCTTCAAAAGGCGAGCGAAAAGAATTTTACCTCCATATTACTTTGCTCTTTTGTTTTCGCTACTTTTGATTTGGTTTTTTATCGGTTTAAAAACAGGTTCGCAGTGGGATATTAGCTTACCAGTGACTCAAGAAGGATTGCTTTCTCATTTATCGATAACGCAAGATTTTGTGACATCGACTCAAATTAACTATGTATTTTGGTCAATCGCTGTTGAAGCACAGCTATACTGTTTTTTCCCACTACTTGTACTTGGTTGGCGGCGGTTTGGTGGCGTTAAAACTACATTAGGTGCAGGCTTAATTATCTACACTACAATTCTGCTGCTAGAAATCACACAGTCAAAAGATATACCGCCACAATTTGTTGGTTTGTGTTTTTATTTTGTACTGGGAATGTTAGCCGCGACTATTGTTTTTTCTCCAGAAAAATTTTGGTATATCATGCGTCAATATTTCCCTTGGCGTTTTACTGTAGTGGGTTGCGTTTTAGCAATTATCTTTTTCTGCTATCTCTGGGGATTTGATAAAGCAGAAAAGATATTTTCGCTTTTAGATACGCTTTGTGCATTGGGTACACTATCTTTACTTGTTGATGCTTCCAATTCAGAAAATAACACAATCCGCAAAATTATCAGTTCAAAGTTTTTAGTGTTTCTCGGAACTTTTACTTACAGTTTATATCTCATTCATGCGCCACTGTTACAACTTATCTGGCAGTATATTGTACATCCATTAAATTTTGGGAAAGGCACAGAGTTTGTTTTACTTTTATTGATAGGCACGCCACTGATTTTGATAGTGTCATATATTTTCTTTTTTTATTGTGAGCGACCATTCTTGAATATACGTCGAATAACTGCATGATAGAAAGAAAAGAAAAGACTATTGTAATTCTATAATTTATAAACTTAATTTTTGAGGATAAAAAATGTACTTCTCGCTGATTCAATCCAATTCAATTATGATAATTTAATTCTGGTATTTACCTTATGCCTCAAAAAACAATCACAGACAAAGGAAAAATGCGAGAAGAATTATTATTAAAACCTCGTAAATATTGGATTATTGCTTTATCAATTTTCGCAGCTTTAATCCCATCTGGTATTAGTTTCTATATGTTGCAAAGTAACCAAAGCAATTCGCAAAATGGCTCTTTGACAGAAGCTGCTGCGAATGCAAGTGTGAATAGTGTTGCTGCTTTGGGGCGTTTGGAACCGCAAGGGGAAGTTATTCACTTATCGGCGGCGAGTTCAACCGAAGGTTTGAAAGTGGCAAAACTGTTGGTGAAAGAAGGCGATCGCGTCAAACTTGGGGAGGTAGTTGCAATTTTAGACAATCGCGATCGCCTACGTGCAGCCCAAGAACAAGCCAAGCAACAAATCAAAGTTGCTCAAGCTAATTTAGCCAAGGTAAAAGCTGGGGCGAAACAGGGGGAAGTCGTGGCTGGGGAGGCGACAATTTCTCGTTTGCAAGCCCAACTGCGCGGACAAATGTCTACCGGACAAGCTACAATTGCTCGTCTCCAAGCCCAACTCGAAGGCGAAAAAACTAGCCGCCAAGCCACAATTGCTCGTCTCCAAGCTCAACTGCTAGGAGAAAATAGGGTGCAACGAGCCAAGGTTTCGCGATCGCAGGCAGAGCTGCGTAACGCCCAAGCGGAGTTTGCCCGTTACCAAAAATTATATGAAGAAGGTGCGATCGCTGCTTCTCAAATTGATAGCAAGCGTTTGACAGTGGAAACCGCAACTCAGGAGTTACAAGAAGCACAAGCAGCCCAGGGACAGACAATAGAGACATTGCAACAACAAATCAATGAAGCCCAAGCCTCGCGCAAGCAGATAGTAGAGATATTGCAACAACAAATTAACGAAACTCTTGCCATCGAGAAACAAACTATAGACACCTTGCTACAGCAAATTCAAGAAGCCCAAGGAAACTTGAGCCAAATTACCGAAGTTCGTCCGACGGATGTACAAGCAGCCCAAGCAGAAGTTGAAAATGCGATCGCCTCTGCAAAAAAAGCTGAAGCCGATGTTGCTTTAGCCTACGTACGCGCACCCGCAGCCGGCCAAATTTTACAAATTCAGGCTCGTCCTGGAGAAGTTGTAAGCGATCGGGGAATTGTAGATATCGGGCAAACAAGTCAAATGTATGTAGTTGCAGAGGTATACGAAACAGATATTAGTAAAATTCGTATTGGACAACGTGCCACAGTTAACAGTCTCGCTTTTGATGAAAAATTACAGGGAGTTGTAACTCAAATTGGCTCACAAATTGAGAAGAAAAACCTTCTTGATACTGACCCCAATGCAGATTTAGATGCCAGAGTCGTAAAAGTCAAAATTCGTCTTGATACAGAAAATAACCAACAATTAGCAAATTTAACTAACTTACAAGTAGAAGCGATAATTCATGTTTCAGGCAAGCATCAAAACTCAAAATTTTCTCGTCCAGAAATTAGTCTATTTAATCCGCTTTAAATTCTGGAATTTTGATGATTCCAAAAGGATGACCTGATGAAATTTAAAAAATTAAAAACTCCCCTTGCTTGGCTACAATTAACACAAGCAAAAGGGCGCTTATTAGCAGCAATGGCAGGAATTGCATTTGCTGATTTACTGATGTTTATGCAAATGGGTTTTCAGGATGCTTTATATGAAAGCAATACACAACTACACAAAAATCTCCAGGCTGATTTATTTTTAATTAGTCCTCAATCTCAAACAATTGCCTATATGGAAAGTTTTTCCCGGCGTCGTTTGTACCAAGCACGAGGAATTGATGGAGTCGAGTCTGTTAGTTCTTTATATATAGATTTTATTAGATTTAAAAATCCTGAAAATCGCCGCAATCGGACAATTTTAGTTTTAGCTTTTAATCCCCATGAACCAGTTTTAAAATTACCTGGTATCGCCGAAAATATAAACAAAACTCAATTACCTGATGTAGTGCTGCTTGATATGGCATCTCGCCCGGAGTTTGGGACTGTGGAAATAGCTGAAAAAACAGCTAAAAATCAACTGGTTAATACTGAAATAGGCGGTAGCAAAATTAAAGTAGCTGGAGTATTTAAATTAGGTAACTCTTTTGCTGCTGATGGTAATTTAATTACCAGTGATTTAACATTTTTGCGTTTATTTAAATATAAAAATCGTCGTCCCGATCAAATAGAAGTAGGTTTAATTCGCCTGCAACCAGGAGTTGATATTAAAATAATCCAGAGAAATTTAGTCGCTAAATTGCCCAAAGATGTGAGAGTACTTAGTAAACAAGAATTTATCGACTTTGAACAAGAACACTGGGCTAGCAGTACACCGATTGGTTTTATTTTTAGCCTGGGTGTAATTATGGGTTTTATTGTTGGTGCAGTAATTGTATATCAAATACTTTATACAGATGTCTCCGAACACATGGCAGAATATGCAACCCTCAAAGCGATGGGTTATGCTGATATTTACTTTTTAGGTGTGGTTTTACAAGAAGCTTTTATTTTAGCTGTTATTGGTTATACGCCAGGTTTTACTTTATCTTGGGTTTTATATTATTTGGCACAAAATGCCACTTTATTACCAATTACAATGAATGTTGCTCGCGCTTTTGGAGTATTATTTTTGACAATTGTCATGTGTTCGATGGCGAGTGGGTTTGCCATCGTGAAACTGCGTGCCGCAGATCCAGCAGATATTTTCTAAGTAGTTATATTTAATTAATTTATCTAAATTACATAACTTTTTTCCTTCTGCCTTGTTTTTATAATGAGAAAGATATTCATTTAGTAACTTAGGATTTGAAATATGAAGAGACTCAAGAAGTTTTTTATAGTCACTGATATCGGATTTATTTTGTATTGGCTAATTACCGTATTTCATTGGATTCCAAATCAATATTTATTTAAGGATTATGACAATCCTATATTGGTCGCATGGAATTTCTCGTTTTTACCTTTAGATTTATTAATATCATTTACAGGGTTGACAAGCTTGCTTCTTTATAAGCAAGGTATAAGCATTTGGAGGCAAACTGCGTTAATTTCATTAATACTAACCTTTTGCTCAGGTCTACAAGCGATCGCCTTTTGGACACTGAGATTAGATTTTGACATCAGTTGGTGGCTACCTAATCTGTTCTTACTGATATACCCGCTATTTTTTATACCTCAATTTTTGTCTGGGAAATGAGGGGGAGACAAGGTAGGCAAAAAATAGGCGTTGCTGAACTCGGATATGAAATCACAAATTTATCGTAGAGACGTTTTCCGCAACGTCTCTACCAGCATTGGTTTCACATTATAAAACATAAAAATTTACAATTCATATTTTAAATGAGCAACGCCAAAAAGTAACACATTCAACCCTCTTTCCCCATACCCAAAATAAAAATTTATTAGAGTAATATAAAACTTGCGTAAAGTGTGCATAACTTTTACCTTTGTAGCCGATATATCATCAAGCGGAGATAAAAGAGCAATCAGCATCAGCTTACAACTCTTATAGTGTAAGTCTTAAAAGTTAATTTTTCCGATGTTTTATTTAAACAAGCCAATGCACAGTACAAAGAACTTTACTGGCATTGAAGATAACTCCGGCTGGGAATTTATTGTATTTTTTTAAACTAATCAACAAAAATACCGTAATGCATCATTGTCTTGTTGTATATACCAAATAGGCGTTGCATACATGCAGGAGAAAATGCCAATCGCAGGGTAAACATCGCCCAGCAGAATTGAGCATTGTGGGCAGTAGTCACCATCCTTGTCAATGTGCAACGCCACCAAATAAGAATTGACTGAGGTGTGATATTTTTCTTAACTGCAAAAACGGTTAATTTTTTGAAGGAAAAGAAGTAATGGTAATTTCTGCTAATAATGTCAGTAAAAATTGTATAGAATTTTCTAATTTAATAGATTTAGCTCGTTACAGGGCTGAACATCAACCAGAGGACACAGCTTATAGCTTTTTGGTAGATGGAGAAAATGAAGAAGTTAGCTTGACTTACTTTGAGTGGGAACGGCGAGTGAGAGCGATCGCATTTCAACTACAATGTCTTGGTGTTAAGGGTGAACGGGTGCTACTACTCTACCCGCCAGGATTGGAATACAGTATTGCTTTTTTTGGCTGTCTGTATGCTGGAGTGGTTGCTGTCCCCGCCTATCCGCCTCGAAATAATCGCTCTTTGGGACGCATTCAAGCAATTGTCAAGGATGCTCAAGCTTCGGTAGCGTTAACCAATACATCCTTGCTGTCTAATTTGGAACAATGGTTTGCTTTGACTCCAGAGTTGACAAGTCTGCAATTGCTAGCTACAGATAACCTTGATTGGAATTTGGCTGATGAATGGCGCACTCCCACTTGCGATCAAAGTACTTTAGCCTTTCTTCAATACACCTCTGGCTCAACTTCTGCACCAAAAGGTGTGATGGTTAGCCACGGCAATTTGCTACACAATTCTAAACTAATTTACCAGTATTTCCGGCACACGCCCAACAGTCAAGGAGTAATTTGGCTGCCACCCTACCACGATATGGGACTCATCGGTGGCATCATTCAACCCCTCTACGGCGGTTTTCCAACAGCGCTGATACCGCCAATGGCTTTTCTGCAAAACCCTTTTCGGTGGTTGCAAGCTATTTCCCGTTACCAAGGGACAACTAGCGGCGGCCCCAACTTCGCTTATGATTTGTGCGTGCAAAAAGCTACACCAGAAAAGTTGGCAAACCTTGATTTGAGTTCCTGGAAATTAGCTTTTACAGGCGCTGAACCAATTCGCGAGCAAACTCTGAAGCGGTTTGCTGATACCTTCGCTCCCTGTGGTTTCCGGTATGAAGCTTTTTACCCCTGCTACGGTTTGGCAGAAGGTACATTGTTTGTCACCGGTGGCTTGAAAGATGCTCCCCCTGTAATTCACAGCGTTCAAGGGGTGGCACTAGAACAAAATCGGGTGGTGGCTGCTGCACCGGAAGAAGAAGGTTCCCGGACATTGGTAGGTTGCGGTCAGGTTCCAGAGGAGGTGAAAGTTGTAATTGTAGAACGCGAATCTTTAAATCCTTGTGCAGATGGGGAAGTGGGTGAAATTTGGGTCTCAAGTGCGAGTGTCGCCCAAGGTTATTGGAATCGAGTCGAACAGACAGAATTTACTTTCCAAGCAAGGCTAGGAGTTTCTGAGGAGACAGGGGAAATTAATCGCTTTCTCCGTACTGGTGACTTGGGTTTTATGCTCAATGGTGAATTGTTTGTGACCGGTCGCCTGAAAGACTTAATTATTATTCGCGGACGCAACCATTATCCCCAGGACATTGAACAGACTGTTGAAAAAAGCCATTCAGCATTGCAACCAGGTAGTGGTGCAGCCTTTGCAGTTGCAGTTGCTGGTGAAGAACAATTAGCGATCGCTTTTGAAGTAGAGCGCACTTCTCTGCGAAAGCTGAATGTTAGTGAAGTCGTCGGGGCGATTCGTCGTGCGATCGCCGAACACCACGATTTACAAGTTTATGCCATTGTATTGCTAAAAACTGGCAGCATTCCCAAAACTTCTAGCGGCAAAATTCAGCGTCATGCCTGCCTTGCTGCCTTTCTCGACGGCAGTTTGGATGTGGTGGGAGAGTGGAGGCAAGAAGGAGGACAAGGAGGACAAGGGGGACAAGGGGATAAGGAGAGAAGGGGAGTTATTAATCGTTCGCGGATGGCAATTCAGGATTGGTTGGTTTCGCAAATTTCGCAACGGTTGAATCTGGCTTTTCATCAAATAGATATCAAGGAGTCATTCGCTTGCTATGGTTTAGATTCTGTGGCGGCGGTCAGACTAACAGGTGATTTGGCAGAATGCTTGGAATGTCAGCTTGAACCGACTCTTCTCTACGATTACCCAAATATCGAAAGTCTGGCAGAATACCTGGGCGAGAAGCCGAATCTGAAAAAATCAATTGCTCCATCTGTCAGCGAAAAGCCTGTAAGAGAACCGATCGCTATCGTGGGTATGAGTAGTTGCTTTCCTGGTGCAAATTATCTAGATGCCTATTGGGAACTGTTGCGTTACCAAAAAGATGCGATCGTTGAAGTACCCGCCAACCGTTGGGATGTAAACTCCTTCTACCATCCAAGACCGGCAACTCCTGGCAAAATGAGTAGCCGTTGGGGCGGATTTTTAGCACAAGTAGATCAGTTTGACCCCCAATTCTTCGGAATTTCCCCACGGGAAGCCGAACGTATGGATCCCCAACAACGCTTGTTGATGAAGGTAGCTTGGGAAGCTTTGGAAAATGCGGCAATTCCGGCTGAAAAGCTTGCAGGTAGTCTCAGTGGGGTGTTTATTGGCATCAGCACCAGTGACTACTGGCGGTTGCAAACTACCAACATTGACGCCTACGCCGGTACGGGTAATGCCCACAGTATCGCCGCCAACCGTCTATCTTATTTCTTTGATTTCATCGGGCCTTCTTTAGCTGTGGATACCGCCTGTTCTTCGTCTTTGGTCGCAGCGCATTTAGCTTGTCAAAGTCTGCGTTCTGGTGAATGCAATTTAGCGCTGGTGGGTGGAGTGAATTTGATTCTGTCGCCAGATTTGACCATTGCTTTTTCCCAAGCGCGGATGATGGCGGCTGATGGACGGTGCAAAACTTTTGATGCTAGTGCTGATGGTTATGTGCGGAGTGAAGGTTGCGGCGTCGTAGTTTTGAAACGGCTTTCTGATGCTTTGCGGGATGGAGACAACATCTTGGCAACGATTAGAGGTTCGGCGATTAACCAAGATGGACACAGCAATGGATTGACAGCACCCAATGGATTGTCCCAGCAAGCAGTGATTCGCCAAGCCTTGGAAAATGCTGGTGTGACACCAGATCAAATTAGCTATGTAGAAGCTCACGGTACCGGTACACCTTTAGGCGATCCGATCGAAATCAACTCCTTAAAAGCTGTATTGAGCAAAGGGCGATCGCTAAATCAACCTTGTGCGATCGGTTCGGTAAAAACCAACATCGGTCATTTAGAAGCTGCTGCTGGTATTGCCGGTTTGATTAAAGTCGCCCTGGCTTTATATCACCGTGAAATTCCTGCTCACTTGAATCTCAAACAACTCAATCCACATATTTCTTTAGAAAACACTCCCTTTTTCATCCCCACGGAACACCAACCTTGGAACTCAGTGAATAATTCCCTATTTGCTGGTGTGAGTTCCTTTGGATTCGGTGGTACTAATGCCCATGTCGTCTTGGAAGAGTCATTTGTCATTAGTCATTAGTCATTTGTCATTTGTCATTGGTCATTGGTCATTGGTCATTGGTCATTTGTCGTTAGTCATTAGTCATTGGTCAAAAGTCAATAATTCTGCCCAATACCCAATTTTAAAACAAGGTAAATTATGTTTTCCGAACCCTCACAACACATTCTTACCGTATCGGCGAAAACTCCAACGGCATTGCGATCGCTTGCTGGTAGTTACGCAAATTATCTTAACTCTCATCCTGATGCCAAACTTACTGATGTTTGCTTCACTGCAAATACTGGGCGATCGCATTTCCAACACCGCGCCACCTTTGTCGCCGATTCTACTGTCGAACTTTGCCAAAAACTAAGCGCCTTCACCACCAGCGAACCTACCAATCACAAACCCTTTCACCGCCCCAAAATTGCATTCCTATTCACCGGTCAAGGTTCTCAATATGTAGGTATGGCACAACAGCTATACAATACACATCCGGTATTTCGTCAATCTCTAGATATCTGCAACGAAATTCTCAATCCTTATTTGCAAAAGCCTTTATTGCAAGTACTAGATCCGGCATCCGAGGCGTCTGAATTATTACACGCAACCGCTTACACCCAGCCTGCACTCTTTGCCGTGGAATACGCTTTAGCAGAGTTATTGCAATCTTGGGGAATTGTACCAGAAGCGGTGATGGGTCACAGCGTCGGTGAATATGTAGCAGCTTGCGTGGCGGGAGTATTCAGTTTAGAAGATGGACTTAAGCTGATTGCTTCTAGAGGAAAGCTGATGCAAGATGTTGCCACTGGGGGAATGATGGCGACAGTATTTTTACCAGCATTGCAAGTAGCAGCTATTATTGCCGAGTATCAAGGAAAAATTGCGATCGCAGCCGTGAATGGGCTTTACAACACAGTTATTTCCGGTGAGGCAGAGGCAGTATTAGCAGTGCAGCAAAAATTACAAACACAAAAAATAGAAGTGCGATCGCTTAACGTTTCTGGAGCATTTCATTCACACTTGATGGAACCAATGTTAGACGCCTTTAAGCAAGTAGCTGCTTCAGTGAAATTTGCTGCACCAAATCTGCCATTAGTTTCCAATTTAACAGGGGAATTTATGCCTTCTGGATTTATTCCTGATGCTAATTATTGGAGTCGTCATCTGAGAGAAACAGTGCAATTTGTGTCGGGAATTAACACATTAGCAAAACAGGGTTATAACAGCTTTTTAGAAATTGGGCCCCATCCCACTTTAGTGAATATGGGTAAGCGTTGTTTCCAGTCAGAAAATAGCATTTGGTTGTCGTGTTTAAAGAAAGGTCAACAAGATTGGCAAATGCTTTTAGAAAGCTTAGGTGAATTGTACATTAATGGCGTCAATGTGGACTGGGTTGCATTTAACAAACCCTATTCTCGCCGCCGGATTTTCTTACCAACATATCCCTTTGAATGCCAACGCTATTGGATAGCAGAATCAGCACCTATAAAACCGCTGGTTTCAACTCATCCATTACTGGGGAAGGTAGTTAATGGGTAGTTGTTAGCGCTGAAATATTTACAACTATCTACTAACAAAAAATAAGGAGTAAATTATGACGATTGATATACCAACTAACCAAGTACAAAAATTTGAATCGGAAATTAGCACTCAAAGCTTGTTTTACCTCAATGAACATCGAGTGCAGAATGCTGTTGTCGTACCAGCAGCAGTCTATATAGAAACAGGTTTATCTTTAGCTAAAGCATTAACAGAAAATACTTCACCTACAGTTTTAACAAACCTAGAATTCGTCCGTCCTTTGATTTTGCGCGAAAATGATACTCGCCGTTTTCAAACAAGTCTGTCTCACACCAATGAAGAAATCACTTTCCAGATTTCCAGTTCCCCTTTAGGCAAAGATTTCTGGAAAATACATTCAACGGGTAAAATTCAGACTTCACAAACCACTGAAGAATTTACACAAGTCAGTATCAATGAACTAAAAAACCTTTGTACTGAAGAAATATTTATAAAAGATTACTATTTAGAACTCCATAAAATGGGGTTAGAATATGGTCAATCCTTTCAAGGTATAAAAAGAATTTGGCGTGGTAAAAAAGAAGCTATCGCTCAAATAGAAGTTCCCCATCTTATCGAATCAGAAGTTGGATATTACCAATTTCATCCAGCAATATTTGACGCTTGCTTACAAGTCTTAGGAGCAGCAATATCTTCTGAAACAATTGAAAGTAACAGCAATGTTTACTTGCCAGTCAGTGTTAAAGAAATCAGGCTATATAGTCGCCCCAACCTGCATTTATGGAGTTACGCTCGTTTGTGTTCTAATGCAGACAATTTTCTAGAAGGAGATATTCTCATTCTAGATGAAAATGAGCAAGTTATTGCCGAAGTTTTAGGTTTGTGTCTGCAAAAATTAGAACGCAAGTCTGCGGAAAAACTTGATAATTTATTGTATAAACTTGAGTGGGAAGAAAAAGCATATCCAATCATTAAATCTCCCACTTCTCTTGGTAGCTGGTTAATATTTGCTGACAACCAAGGTGTTGGAGAAATTCTCCAGTCACAGCTAGAAGCACAAGGCGAAACTTGTATTAAAGTTTCACCAGGGAAGACATTTGAAGTTTTAGAACCCCAACATTATCAAATTAACCCTGATTCTAAGGAAGATTTCCAAAAGTTACTGAATATTGTTCCATCTTACCGGGGAATTATTCATCTTTGGAGTTCGTTTGCTGCGGCTATAACGACTTTGGAAGAATCACAAAGATTAGGGTGTATTAGCGTACTGCATTTAGTACAAGCCTTAAGTCATGCTAACTCCTTATCTCGGCTTTTTTTGATAACATTTGGGAGTCAAGCAGTAGGTAAAGAAAGCGTATCAGTTAATCAATCAGCTTTGTGGGGCTTAGGAGGAGTAATTTGTCGCGAAAATCCGGAATTGCGCTGCGTGCGAGTGGATTTAAGTTTAACAGCTACTTTAGAAGAGATTGCACAGCTTGGCAATGAATTACACTGCGAAGAGAATGAAGAACAAATTGCTTTACGAGGAAGCGATCGCTATGTATCAAGATTAGTACAAACTTCTCTCAATCCTACACAAAACCTAAGTTTTTATCCTGATGCAACTTATTTAGTTACTGGCGGACTCGGAGGACTTGGTTTAAAAGTTTCTCAATGGATGGTACAGCAAGGAGCACGAAATTTAGTCTTAATGAGTAGAAGCGATGCTAACTCGGAAACTGAACAAATTTTGGATGAAATTAAATCCTCTGGCGTGCGACTTGTTGTGGTTAAAGCAGATGTAGGTTGTGAAAAACAAGTTGCTAAAACTCTTGCAGAAATTGACAACTTTATGCCACAATTAAAAGGCATCATTAACGCAGCAGGAATTTTAGATGATGGCATTTTACTAGATTTAAATCAAGAACGATTTAAGTCAGTAATGGCTCCCAAAGTTAACGGTGCTTGGAATCTACATAATTTAACCTTAAAAATACCGCTAGACTTTTTTGTAATGTTCTCTTCTGCTGCTTCCATACTTGGTTCTCCCGGCCAGGGAAATTATGTTGCAGCAAATGCCTTTTTAGATGGTTTAGCTCATTACCGTCATGCTCAAGGTTTACCAGCTTTAAGTATTAACTGGGGGCCATGGTCTGAGGTTGGTATGGCTGCACGAAATAATCGAACTATACACCGACAAATTGACAGCATTACACCCAAAGTAGGAATGCAGGTGTTGAAAAACCTCTTGCAACAAACTAATCCTCAAATTGCTGTAATGTCCGTTAACTGGGAAGCAATTAATTATTCATCATTACTTGCCAATTTAATTAGCAACGAACCTAAAAACACACCAGAAAATGATAATTTTATCCGTGAAAAAGTTCTAGAAGTAGAATCAGGCGATCGCCAAAACTTAATTCAGCATTATTTACTAGAAGAAGTTGCGAAAGTACTGCGAATTCCTGCTTCTAAACTCGATGCCAATCAGCCTCTAAATGACTTGGGTATGGACTCTTTAATGGCTGTGGAATTAAAGAATCGTATTGAAGCTGATTTAGGTATAGACGTACCCATTGCCAACTTTCTTCAAGGGCCAAGTATTTCTATATTTGCCACACAACTGCTAGCTGACATGAAATTAGCAGATTCTATCTCAACCGAAAACCATTTAATTAGTATCGATGAACTTTCAGATGATGAAGTTGATTCTTTACTAGCCAATTTATTAAATTAGGAAAAAATAATGAGTAATCAAGCTCAAAACCTCTCAACTTTGTCGCCAGAAGAAAAGCGAGAATTGTTAAAAGAACTCATGCAGAAAAAAGCTAGTCAAACTCAAACAGTGGCTGCTCAAACTGATGATATTCCACCAGAAAATTATGACTTTTTTCATTATCCCCAATATCGCAACCTAGAACAGCTAATTGCAGGAATGCAAGCTAATGGTGTTGTTGACCCATACTTCAAAATTCACGAAGGAATAAATGGCGATCGCACGAAAATTGCCGGACAAGAATTTATTAATTATTCCAGCTACAATTATCTAGGATTATCCGGCGATTTTGATGTATCTCGCGCAGCCAAAGAAGCAATTGACCGCTATGGTACATCAGTTTCAGCAAGCCGTTTAGCATCAGGAGAAAGACCATTACATCGGCAATTAGAACAAGCGATCGCTTCATTAATTGGTGTAGAAGATGCTATTATTTACACAGCGGGTCACGCCACCAATGAAAGCACAATCGGTCATTTATTTAGCAAAGGTGACCTCATTCTTCATGACGCACTCATCCACAACAGCGTCATTCAAGGATGCATAATGTCAGGCGCAACTCAAATTAGCTTTCCTCACAACGATTGGCAAAGTTTAGACAAAATACTCTTTGAACAACGCCGTCGCTACAAACGAGTGCTAATTGCGATCGAAGGCGTTTACAGTATGGATGGTGACATTCCCGACTTACCAAAATTTATCGAAATCAAAAAGCGTCATAAAACCTTTTTAATGGTAGATGAAGCACACTCCATCGGTGTTTTAGGAGAACATGGTTGCGGTATCGGCGAATACCACAACATTAATCCCACAGATGTGGATTTATGGATGGGAACAGTCAGCAAATCCTTCGCTAGTTGTGGCGGTTATATAGCTGGCTGTCAAGCTGTAATCAAATACCTAAAATACACATCCCCTGGCTTTATTTATAGCGCCGGAATGTCGCCAGCAAATACAGCAGCTGCACTAGCCTCAATCCAAAAGTTAAAAGCTGAACCACAACGAGTTAAGTGTCTGCATGAACGCGCCAAATTGTTTTTGGAATTAGCAAGCGATCGCAAACTAGATACTGGTATGAGTAAAGACTCTGCCGTCATACCCATTATTGTTGGTAACTCCGTGCATTGTATCCAACTTTCTCAAGCATTATTTCATCACAAAATCAACGTTCAACCAATGATTTATCCAGCAGTAGAAGACAAAGCTGCTCGTTTGCGCTTTTTCATTAGTTCAACTCATACACCAGAACAAATTAACTTCACAATTAATACAGTTGCCGACGAATTAGCAAAAATTAGACAACTTAACTTAGTAGGATATACCACTTGATTTGCTATTACCAAAAAACCAGATCGCCACCGCGAAAATTAACTGGTTTATCTAGCCATTAACTGGCAAAAATAGCTTTCTATGACCACCTTTAAGGAAAGGTGAAAGGCTTGATTTGATTAAATTTGTCTTTTTTCCATAAAATTGAACAAAAATCAGAATTTATTTCTGTATAAATCAAAAATAAATTCAATTATCAATTTATGGAAATTATCTTCAGTCCATCCAAACAAATAACCACATTTTTTGAATTTAGAGGTAAAACAATGACTACAATTTGGAACGCACCTAAACTGCTTTACAGAACTGCTATGCTGAAACTCAGCAACGTTAAATCAGACCAAACTGCTGACTACAACGTTGCCGCCGCATCCTACGATGACTATTATTCAAAATATCTCGGAAAATGTGCTTTAGAGTTATGGGATAAACTGCCTGTGACTAAAGGTCAATATATTCTAGATTTAGCTTGTGGCACAGGATTTTTCACTGAAAAGTTAGCTGAAAAAGTAGGACAGAATGGTGAAATTGTCGCGGTAGACCTTTCAATTGGAATGCTAGAACGCAATAAAGAAAAAGCTGCTGAACAAAATTTATCAAATATTAGCTTTGTTCACTCTGATGCTATTTCTTATTTGTCCAACGTAGCCGATAAATCAGTTGACGGAGTAGTTTGTGGCTGGGGAATTTGTTACATGGATCACGTTCAATTATTGCGAGAATTAGAAAGAGTAGTAAAACCAGGCGGCTTTATTGGATTGATTGAAAATAAAGCCAGTTCTCTCAAAGACGTTTCAGATATCTTTACAAAAGTGTTAATGGACTACCCGGAAGCAATGATTAAAGATGTAGTATTGCATCTTCCCAAAAACAAAGACTACCTTGTTAAGACATTCTGTAGAGGTGAATTTAAATCAGAATATGCTTGGGATGGTGAAGGAATTGTTCCTTGTAAAACTGGAGAGGATGTAGCTGAATATATGTTGAAATCAGGGGCATCTGCTGGATTTTTAAATGCCCTAGAAAAGACAAAAGTCACTCAAGTTTTTGAAACTTTTATTACCTACGTCGATCAACGTTTAGCAGCAGGCAAAAAAGTGGAAGTTAAACATGAATTTTGCGCTGTTGTTGGGGTAAAAGCTTACCAATATAGCGGTTTGTAATTGAGTCCAATACAAGCCTAATCTCCAAGCTTTTTCCTATAATGTTCGTGGATTAAGAATCAAAGCCTCTCTCCTCGTAGGAGAGAGGTTAAAAGAGCACTTTAAAATTCAGAATTGTATGAGCCTCACTCCAGTAATTTCAGTAAACAACCTCAATCATTACTTTGGTAAAGGCAATCTTAAGAAGCAAGTCCTCTTCGATATTAACTTAGAAATATATCCTGGAGAAATTGTAATTATGACTGGCCCATCTGGTTCAGGAAAAACAACTTTACTTACCTTAATGGGTGGCTTACGCTCTGCTCAAGAAGGCAGTTTAAAGATACTTGAGCAAGAAATGTGTGAAGCCAGTAAACAAGAATTGACAATGCTTCGCCGTCAAATTGGATATATTTTCCAAGCCCATAATTTAATGACATTCTTAACAGCAAAACAAAATGTGCGAATGTCATTAGAACTCCATGATGAAATGCTAAACCAAGATTTAGATGCAAAAGCAACTGCTATTTTAGAACAAGTTGGTTTAGAACATCGTGTTGATTATTATGCCGAAAACTTATCAGGTGGACAGCGACAACGGGTAGCAATTGCTCGTGCTTTGGTGAGCCATCCTAAAATTGTGCTAGCAGACGAACCGACAGCAGCACTCGATAAAAAATCTGGACGTGATGTGGTAGTTTTAATGCAAAATTTAGCCAAAGAACAAGGTTGTACCATATTAATGGTGACACACGACAACCGTATTCTTGATATAGGCGATCGCATAATTTATATGGAAGATGGTCATCTGGTTAGCAATAGCGTAGCCCAAATCAATTAAATTTATTTACAATCAATTTACTCATCTATGAATTACCAAAAACTGCGTTTATACAAGAAATTTGCCATCGTTATAATGGCATACCTGAAGCGATTCTCCAAGAGAAGGAAATAATAAAAATTGATTCTTCAGTACTTGTTATGCCAAACTAATAAACTAAATGCCAATTTAATAAGCATCTAACCCACGCTCCACAGGTTAGTTAAGAAAGAAGATAATATTTTCGGCAAGCAACACCAAAAAACTGGAGAATCCATTGCCTTTCCTGAGTTATGAAATGACGTGTCAAAAGGGCGTGATTGCTTGCAAATGCAGGGTTTTTTCTAACTGTGGATGCTCGAAGCGAAGTTCTCTGGCGTGTAGATGTAAGCGATTGGTAACCGCACAGCATCCATAAAGACGATCGCCTAAAATAGTTACCCCAAGTCCTCGCGCATCAGCCGCATGAACCCTCAACTGATGAGTGCGTCCTGTTGACGGCGTAAATTCTACGCGAGTGTAGTCTGCTTCCCTCGCCATTACCTGGAAGTGCGTCAAACTAGGTTTACCGTGCTGCCAATCAACTTTTTGAGCAGGGCGATTTTCAGGATCTCCCCACAGTGGTAGGTCAATCACACCTTGCTCAACTGTCACAGCACCGGCAAGTATGGCTTCATAAACCTTGTGAACCCGCCGTTGCTGAAACTCCTGGCTAAGTTGTCGATGGGTTTGGCGATCGCGTGCCAACAACAAAATCCCAGAAGTTTGCTGATCTAAGCGATGCACAGATGCAAGCGCCATGCCATCAGGTAACAGATGACGTAAGCGGCTCAAGACACTATCTTGGCGATCGTGATAACGACCAGGCACTGAAAGTAGCCCAGCAGGTTTGTTCACAGCAATCAGCCATTCGTCTTCATAAATAATCGGGATCTCTTCCTTGATAGGGGAGAAGGTTGGGAAATTACAATCTTTTTCATTGGAGCTACACAAATATGTTAATTTATTTAACAACAGTGGGGTAGTTGTGTAAAAATCCCTATTAGGGATTGAAATAGGTTTCAACCCAGAGAGCAAAAACCCCATCAATGGCTGACATCGCTCGGTACATGCTCCATAAAATTCTCCCTGGATTTTATCCTGATTTAGGGAAGATGCACCCCACCAAAATTCTGCCATTGCCAGTGGTTTGAGATTGTGTGTTGCCGCATAATGGAGTAGCTTTGGGGCACAACAGTCTCCTGTGCCAGTGGGCGAGCCTCCTGGCATCAATTGTTGCAATGATCGCGATCGCCCGGAAAAATTGGTCAGGCTGTAGGTGGCGTGCATCTGAGCTTGGAGTTGACGAGATAGCGCTTTACGTTGTTGTTTCAGTTCGCTAATTCGTGCATCCGCCGCTGCAATTAACTGTTGGAGAGGCTGTAATACTGCATTTTGCTGGCGTTTAAGTTGTCGTCGCTCAATTCCCTGCTGACGACTCTCTTCGTCGAGTTGTTCAACGGCAATAGTCAGTGCTTCTGGACTGAGTGTATTACAGATTTGCTGACGCTTTTCCTGTCGTTGATGTTTGCAATCGCGATGGCGATCGCTCATTGCTTGCAATTGTTGCTCAAAGTCATCAAACAGGGTTTCATACTGCTGGCGTTCGGTCAGTTGCTTCAGGGTAATAATTTCCTGCTTGATCGCGTCCAACTGTGCCAAAGTGCGGGCTTCCTCTAAAGCGACTTCGTCTCTTCCGGGAATTGGTGGCACCCAGCCCTCAACGACACTGCAACCATTCAAAAGACCGGAGAAGGCTTTGAGTACCCGTTGTTCGCCATTAGGCAGTTCAACCAATAGGATTCCATACATCTTGCCTTCACGAGAATAACAGTCATTGTTGATAAAGGATTGCATTAATCCGTGGGCGATCGCTTCAGCCATTGAGGTGCGGGGTAATTTCAGGCGATGTCTACGACGGGCTACGCCTACGCCACTTTGGAGACAACGCCCTTCGTACCAATAGCTACAAGATGAGTCGCTGATAGCAAAATCGCAGTCGATGAAATCTGAAAGTGGGTACAGAATTACCATACAAAGTATGATTGCAAATCTAGCTGATCCTAATATATGAAGCTTTATTAACCACTTATTTAATAGTAATAGTTGATTAAGATAAATTCAGTAACTCGCAAAGTTTTTTAGAAGTTTTGCTACATGGGGCACATATAGCGTAGCTGTCAATAAGGGCAAGCTGAACGGTATAGTTTACACGTAAAAAATCCCACTGCGCCAGACTAGGCACTGAGGATTGGGAGTTAGGGATTAGAAACAAGCATGGGTGTAGGAGCGATCGCAAAATTTGCTTCCATGCGGCAGGTGAGACAATTCGCCATTCATGCCCATAAACATCATAGTGTCTTTCCCCGACTGTAAAATCAGTTTCAGAAAGTCTTGTTAAGTCCTAGTAGCTAGGCTCTGGTGCAGGGGTCACCAAAGATTCATTTCTTTAGTTTATCTAAAGTCGCATCTAAGTTCTCAAATTACCTTTCTAAGATAGAAGCAGCAACTATAAGTTGCCATACACGACTAAAACCCAACTAACAGCTAGTGGCTGCGGAGAACATTAAAATGGCTAAAGCGCCGGAATCTCTTGACTTATCTACCTACGATGCTACAGATAAATCCCTAGATCGTGATTGTACAACCTTATCCCGTCACGTTCTCCAGCAACTTCAGAGTTTTTCGCCAGATGCACAGGATTTGAGTGCGTTGATGAATCGCATCGCCCTTGCTGGCAAACTCATTGCTCGCCGTATGAGTCGCGCCGGTTTAATGGAAGGTGTTCTCGGATTTACTGGGGAAGTGAATGTGCAAGGAGAGTCCGTCAAAAAGATGGATGTCTATGCCAATGATGTGTTTATTTCAGTGTTTAAGCAAAGCGGCTTAGTCTGTCGCCTCGCTTCTGAGGAAATGGAAAATCCCTACTACATCCCAGAAAATTGCCCCATTGGTCGCTATACTCTGCTGTATGACCCAATTGATGGCTCATCCAACACTGATAACAATCTCAGCTTAGGTTCCATTTTCGCCATTCGCCAACAAGAAGGAACTGATAGCGATGGTAAAGCAACTGACCTCCTAACCAACGGACGTAAACAACTCGCTGCCGGATACATTCTGTATGGGCCAAGCACAATGCTGGTTTATACTATAGGTAAAGGTGTTCATTCCTTTGTTCTTGATCCCAGCTTAGGAGAGTTTATTCTCACAGAAGAAAATATCCGGATTCCCACCCACGGTTCTGTTTACAGCGTGAACGAAGGTAACTTCTGGCAGTGGGAAGAATCAATTCGAGAATACATCCGCTACGTTCATCGCACAGAAGGCTACACCGCTCGTTATAGCGGAGCAATGGTGAGCGACATCCATAGAATTCTAGTTCAAGGCGGCGTGTTTCTCTACCCAGGCACAATTCAAAACCCAGAAGGGAAATTGCGCTTGCTTTACGAAACCGCTCCTCTCGCCTTTTTGATTGAGCAAGCAGGCGGTCGTGCGACTACAGGACTGGTAAATATATTGGATGTGGTGCCGAAAAAACTGCATCAGCGCACCCCTTTAATTATTGGTAGCAAAGAGGATGTAGCAAAGGTGGAGTCTTTTATTCAAAACGGACACTAGTGTCAGAAAGCAGAAGACAGAAGAAAAAAAGCTTGTAAATTACGCTTTTGAACTTTTTTCAACTGGATAATTATTTTTGCCATGCTGCACTAGAAGACGGTGACAAAATTATCAAGGATGCGTCTAGCCTATGGCATTAATTAAAAGTTAATCATGGTGATTTAGGATTGGGAATGCAGAATAGCACTTTTTGAAGATGTATTAAAGATTATCTCAGCTGGCCGATGCAATAAGTAATTGGCAACGCCACAATTCAAAAGTCACCATCAACATTTGATGGGTTTTGCCAACTTCACTTGGGAACATCACTATACAGGAGTGAAACAAATTAAAGCTATGGCCACCAATCATCTACTAGAAATTAACCAATACGGTCAAAGTATCTGGATGGATAATTTGACCCGTGACATTATTCAATCAGGTGAACTCAAAGACTTGGTTGAAAATCAAGGGATCTCTGGGATTACCTCTAACCCCGCTATCTTTGAAAAAGCGATCGCTGGTAACGTTATTTATGATGCCGATATCGAAGCCGGAGTTCGGGCTGGCTTACCGACATACAAAATTTACGAATCGCTAGTTTTTGCAGATATCCGTAATGCCAGTGATATTTTACGCCCTGTTTATGAAGCCTCGAATAGACGAGATGGTTATGTGAGTATCGAAGTACCGCCAACCATTGCCCATGATACTGAAGCAACCATAGCCGAAGCTCGACGCTATTTCCAAGAAATTGATCGGGAAAATTTGATGATTAAAATTCCCGGCACAGAACCTGGCTTGCCAGCAGTGGAACAGGCGATCGCAGATGGTATTAATGTCAACATTACGCTACTGTTTTCTGTAGAAAGCTATGTAAACACAGCTTGGGCTTATATTCGTGGCTTAGAAAAACGGGTAGCTGAAGGTAAAGACATCAGTAGAATTGCTTCAGTCGCTAGCTTCTTCCTCAGTCGGATTGATAGCAACATTGACGCCAAAATTGATGCTAAGTTGAAGAAAGGCGTTGATGATATTGCCGTGGAAGCAAAGCTCTTGGCTGTTAAAGGGAAAGTAGCGATCGCTAACGCTAAGATAGCGTACCAAGAATACAAGAAAATCATTAGAAGCGAGCGTTGGCAAGCTTTAGCAGCCAAAGGAGCCAAAGTACAGCGGCTACTTTGGGCTAGCACCAGCACCAAAGACCCCAACTACAGAGACGTGATGTATGTCGAAGAGTTGATAGGCCGAGATACCGTTAACACCTTACCACCAGCGACCATTAAAGCTTGTGCCGATCATTGTAACGTAAGCGATCGCTTAGAAACGGATGTAGACAAAGCTTACACGCTGATCGAAAACCTCAAAGATCCCGACATCAACATCGATCTCGATGCCGTCATGGATGAACTGTTACTCGAAGGTATTGACAAGTTTATCCAGCCCTTCCAGTCCTTGATGAACTCTTTAGAAGAAAAGATCAAGGTATTGTCACCAGTGTAGGGACTAGGGACTGGGGACTGGGGACTGGAGACTGGTAAACAATTTTCCTAATATCCAGTACTCAATACCAAACCCTCAATACCCAGTCCCTAATACCCATTGCCCCTTATACCCAGAGGGGGCCCCGAGTTCCCCAATCCAAAATCCAAAACCCAAAATCTAAAATTGTTATGGTTAGTCTGCTAGAAAATCCCTTGCGCGTTGGTCTGCAACAACAAGGGATGCCCGAACCCCAGATTATAGTCATTTTTGGCGCTTCTGGCGATCTCACCTGGCGCAAACTAGTGCCAGCACTTTACAAATTGCGGCGAGAACGGCGTATTCCCCCAGAAACGACTATTGTCGGTGTGGCACGTCGAGAATGGAGCCACGAGTACTTCCGTGAACAAATGAAAAAAGGCATGGAAGAGGCACATCCTGATGTCGATTTAGGGGAACTATGGCAAGACTTCTCCCAAGGTCTGTTCTACAGTCCTGGGGATATAGACAACCCCGAAAGCTATCAAAAACTGAAAAACTTATTGAGTGAATTAGACGAAAAACGGGGCACGCGAGGGAATCGGATGTTCTACCTCTCGGTTGCCCCCTCATTCTTTCCGGAAGCGATTAAGCAGCTAGGAAGCGCCGGAATGCTAGAAGATCCCTACAAACATCGTCTAGTAATTGAAAAACCCTTTGGTCGGGACTTGGCTTCTGCTCAGAGTCTTAACCAAGTGGTACAGAAGTTTTGTAAAGAAAACCAAGTCTACCGCATTGACCACTACTTGGGTAAAGAAACAGTCCAGAATTTGCTGGTGTTTCGCTTTGCCAATGCGATTTTTGAGCCGTTGTGGAATCGTCAGTTTGTTGACCACGTGCAAATTACCGTGGCAGAAACAGTGGGAGTGGAAGACCGCGCTGGTTACTATGAAAGCGCCGGCGCACTACGGGATATGTTGCAAAATCACCTCATGCAACTTTACTGCTTAACGGCGATGGAAGCACCCAATGCAATGGATGCCGACAGCATCCGCACAGAAAAAGTGAAGGTACTCCAAGCTACTCGTCTAGCTGATGTTCACAATCTGTCGCGGTCAGCAGTACGCGGTCAGTACAGTGCTGGCTGGATGAAAGGTCAAGCAGTGCCAGGGTATCGGACAGAACCAGGCGTTGATCCCAATTCCACCACACCCACCTACGTTGCAATGAAGTTTTTGGTGGACAACTGGCGCTGGAAAGGTGTTCCTTTCTACTTGCGTACCGGGAAGCGGATGCCGAAAAAAGTCAGTGAGATTTCCATTCACTTCCGCGAAGTTCCGTCTCGGATGTTCCAATCTGCCGCTCAACAGACAAACGCCAACATTTTAACAATGCGGATTCAGCCGAATGAAGGTATTTCCCTACGTTTTGATGTGAAAATGCCAGGGGCAGAATTCCGCACCCGTTCCGTTGATATGGACTTTAGTTATGGTTCCTTTGGCATCCAAGCAACATCCGATGCCTACGATCGCTTATTCCTTGATTGTATGATGGGCGATCAAACATTATTCACACGGGCGGACGAAGTAGAAGCAGCTTGGCAGGTAGTAACACCAGCCCTTTCCGTTTGGGATGCACCCGCCGATGCAAATACTATTCCCCAGTATGAAGCCGGTACCTGGGAACCAGCAGAAGCAGAATTCTTAATTAACCAGGATGGCCGTCGCTGGCGCAGACTGTAGAAACTTAGGAGTTAACAGCAAAGCCGGAGACACTCGGCCTCCGGTTAGGAGTGATAAATTATGAGTAATAAGTTATAAATTATGAGTTTTTGAGTTAAGAATTTCAGTTATTCTAACTTTTAACTCTAACTTCTAACTTCTAACTTTTAACTCTTGTACAGACGCGATTAATCGCGTCTCTCCTAACTCCTAACTTCTAACTTATTCAACAAAACAAAGCTGACAACTCAAAACTACTATGGCTCCCCAAGCTTCTACAATTTTTTCACTTCAGGCACCAAAAGATATTTCGCTTAACGAAATAGATACGGAACTGAATCAAATTTGGCAAAGTTACGGTATTACTGGCGAGGACGGTGGGCTTCCTGCTGCTACTCGGGCCACTACATTTACCTTAGTGGTTTACGAACCGGAAGAAACCCAGTATCTTCTAGCTACTTTGGGATTTTACAACGGCCCGCTTGACGGGATTTTAGGGCCTCAGATGCAAGCTGCCTTGCGGCAAGTGCAAATAAAATACGCACTGCCAGAAACTGGAATAACAACACCTGAAACCCTGGCTATCTTGAGAGAAGAATTCGCCAAACGTCAAGGAAACGGGGCTACGGGGGATAATGGTTCTGTTGGTATTCACAGCTTAAATGCTCCAAGCCCCAGAATTGCCGATGAAATCGCCCTCCGCAACCCTTGCCGAATTATTGCGCTGTTTCCCATTGCTGGTGAAGATGAAGGGGTTAAAGCTCAAGTTTCTGCCTATTGCCCGATTCAAAAGCAATCGTCAAGCACACTAATTTGCTGCGAATATATAACTCTCAGTGGAACTGCTGCTGCCTTGGAACGGGTAGGGGGCATGATTCCAGCATTGTTAATTGGCGGCTTACCAAAGTTTCTCTGGTGGAAAGCAACACCAGATCCCAATAACACTCTATTCAAGCGGCTGGCAGCAGTTTGCAATAATGTTATTGTGGATTCTTGCCGCTTTAACGAGCCAGAAAGTGATTTACTCCGCCTACAAGAATTTGTGGAAAGTGGAGTTCCCCTAGCTGACCTAAACTGGCGTCGCCTCTCAGCATGGCAAGAATTAACAGCTGAAGCCTATGACTCTCCTCACCGTCGGGCTGCTATTAGGGAAATTGACCGAGTAACGATTGATTACGAAAAAGGCAACCCCGCACAGGCATTGCTGTTTTTGGGTTGGCTAGCAAGTCGTCTACAATGGCAGCCAGTTTCCTATCAAAAGGAAACTGGAGATTACGAGATCACTCGCATTCGCTTTATTACCCAAGGCCAACGGCAAGTAGAAGCCGAATTAGCTGGTGTCCCCCTTGCTGATGTGGGTGAGATTGCTGGCGACTTAATTGCCCTGCGCCTCAGTTCGACAAATCCGCAGGCAGACTGTGGTACAGTAATTTGTTCGGAAACTGGTGGCTGTATGCGGATGGAAACCCACGGTGGTGCCCAATCCGCCGGTCTGTTTCAACAAGTGACTTCACTTTCGGAACAAAAGGCGGAAGCATTGCTGAGTCAGCAGGTGCAACGTTGGGGCCGCGAGTCACTTTTTGAAGAAAGTTTGGGAGTGACAGCGAATATTTTCAAGTTGGCGAATTAATTCAGACCGAAACCCCTACCTCCCCCCTTTCCGACGCAGAAAGAGGGGGAATTTTTTTAATTATTTATAGTTCAATACGGTTCAGTTAAGGCTAAAAACTAAAACTGGCGTAGGTTGGGTTGAGGAACGAAACCCAACATTTCTGAGGCTTTGTTGGGTTTCGCTGTCGCTCAACCCAACCTACTATTCCTCTTAACCCAAGCGTATTGATTTATAGTTTTATTGAAAGGATACGTCGTATTTGCCTCCACGCTCAAGGGCACGTTTGTAAGCAGGTCGCGCATGAATGCGAGCGATAAATTCTTTGAGCTTTGGCCGGCTCTCGACCTCTTCGGGGAGCGTAGCGACTACTTCTAGGGGAAAGCTCATTTGGATATCGGCAGCAGTAAATTCTTTGCCCACAAACCAGGTATTTTTGCCGAGTTCGCCTTCTATGTAGTCAAAGTGAAGTTTGATCTGGGGCGCGACGAATCCGCTAACCACACTGCTGTTCCCTGCCCCGAAATTGTTCAATATCAGCCGCATCACCAGCAGTGGCATTGCAGAGCCTTCGGCGTAATGTAGCCAATACTTGTAGCGCACATGCTCCGGCGTACCCGATGCCGGAACTAGCCGACCATTACCGTAGCGATCAACTAGGTATTCGATAATTGCACCCGACTCAGCAATCGTCAAGTCTGCATCTGTGATTACTGGTGACTTGCCGAGGGGATGGACTTGGCGCAGCGATTCCGGTGCCAGCATCGTCTTTGCATCGCGTTCATAGAATTTGATCTCGTATTCGATACCTAATTCCTCAAGCAGCCACAGCACACGCTGCGATCGCGAGTTGTTAAGATGATGCACAACTATCATAAAACGTTCCTTTTCTGGTAGCTTATTGCTATCTGAAGTCTTGGCTAATCTCCAACTATATTGTTAAACAGACTTTTTCAGCCTAACTCCCCTAATTGGCTGGTTTTATTGTTTCTAATTGGTATAAGTTTGAGTTAGTCGGTTTGAGAAACTGGTGCATCTGCTTTTGCAAAAAGCGACGATAGACACACAGATAATAGTCAAAATAGTTGCTGCATAAAAACCTAAATTGTTTCATTTATGGCTTTAGTCATTGCTGGGGAACGTAGTGGGGTGGGCAAGACAACAGTCACGCTCACCCTTTTAGCATCTTTACGTCGTCGCGATCGCCTGGTGCAATCTTTCAAGGTAGGCCCAGACTACATTGATCCGATGTTTCATCAACACGTAACTGGTCGTGCTTGTCGCAATTTAGACCCGGTACTGACTTCCGAAGCCTACGTTCAGCAATGTTTTGCCCGTCATAGTCAACTGAGTGAATATGCCCTAGTGGAAGGGGTGATGGGATTGTTTGATGGTGTTTCGTCATCGGTCAATAGTCATACCCTGCGGGAAGGCGTTCGCGTAGCGTCTCGTAGAGAAGCGCCTATGTCATTTGTAAAAAACAAAGGACAAAGGACAAATGACAAAGGACAAATTACTGATTTTGCCAGTACGGCACACATCGCGCGGCTTTTAAATTTACCTGTGGTGTTGGTAATTGATTGCAGTCGTTTATCTGGTTCTGTAGCTGCGATCGCTCACGGCTACCAATCTTTTGATCCCCGAATTAAAATAGCTGGGGTAGTATTAAATCGCGTCGGAAGCGATCGCCATCTCTCTCTCCTCAAAGATTCCCTAGAACCTTTACAATTACCTATTCTCGGCGTACTGCGGCGTCAAGATAACATCACAATTCCCGACCGCCATTTGGGTTTAGTTCCCACAGCAGAACTTCCCGAACTCAACGCTTTAATTGATCGCCTCGCCGATTTAGGAGATACTTGCTTCGACTGGCAACGCTTATTACCTTTGTTAAAATCAGAACCACTCCCCAGTACAGACGCGATTAATCCCGTCTCTCCCTACTCCTCATTCCCAGTCAGGATTGCAGTAGCGCGCGATCGCGCTTTTAATTTTTACTACCAAGACAATCTCGATTTGCTGCAACAGCTTGGTGCAAAACTGGTTTTCTGGAGTCCCTTAGAAGATGCTGGTATACCAAAAGATGTGCAGGGAATGTATTTTGGCGGAGGTTTCCCAGAAGTTTTTGCCCAGCAACTAGCAGAAAATTCCAGCGCTCGTGATGCAGTGAAAACGGCAATACTTAAAGGAATGCCTACAGTTGCCGAATGCGGAGGATTGATGTATTTGTGTGAGCAAATTATCGATTTTGAGGGGAAATCTTGGTCGATGGCGGGAGTGCTACCAACATCTGCTGTGATGGGTGGGCGTTTAACTTTGGGGTATCGGCGTGCAGTAGCTTTGCAAGATAATCTGTTAGTTAAGGCAAATACAACTGTTTACGGACATGAGTTTCATCGTTCCCATTTAACCTTAACTCCCACTCAGCCCCTATTTGAAACTTCTCACTACGACTGTGAGGAAAATATGGGATGCGAGGGATGGGGTTTACCCGCAAATGTTCATGCCTCTTATGTGCATTTGCACTGGGGAGAAAGTGGAGAAATTCCCCAGCAGTTTCTTAAAGAATGTCTGAAAGTAGCATCTTTAGGAACGTGGATTTAGCAACTTCCAAAATTCTCCCCCTGCTTCCTCTGCTTAGGGACTTCCAACTAAAAAAATATCCTATCGCTGTGAAGGCAGGGGCTAGTAAGTCAAAAGGTAAAAGTAAAAAGTAAAAAGAAAAGAATTAAGAATTAAATTTCAAGACTTCA
>NZ_JAVRBN020000022.1:0-123917 GCF_034531305.2 Nostoc sp. ChiQUE02 | reverse complement strand
GGGGTAGATATAGCGAGCGTGTCATGAGGGGCAAGATAGCCTGAAAGTTTTGCTGTATATGCTTTTCAATTATTAGTGTATATTGAATTGTCTAGACATAGTTCGCGCTCATCTGCCCAAAGTCACCACAAGGTGGAACGAAAGAATAAGGGTTTTAGCTATGTTGTATCATACTACAAGCTCAAATTTTGTACTACTTGCCCCTGATAACAGGCTCGCTAAGTTTACCCCATCACAGAGTGGAATGGAACAAAGCTGAGAAAACGACAGGGCTATTTCATTCTAAAAAGCTGCTTGAGTGTGTCTAGTCCAAAAGAACATAAACGTTGAGCTTGTGCCATATTTTCAAACATATTACTGCGATATAAATTAAGTGAAAAATTGCGAGCAAGCGCAAAAATTTGAGGAAGAGGAGTAGTGCGAATTCTAGATTTATCTTCGCTTTGAGTAACGTCTCGAACATAGTGGACTTTATTCTCAACACCCCAATATCCTCTGATACGTTCAGCAAAGGCTTGCGCCGTTTCACTTAAAGATGAAATATAATAACGGGTTTCATTAGTTACTTCAATCACATTGTGTGTGAAAACCTGACGCTCTGATTTGACTTTAATCAAAGTGGTAAGTCCAGGCCAAGGACGAATACCATCGAGATTTTTACAAATACTGACATGACGCTTTTCGATTCGACCATGCCCTTTATTTATCTGCTCATAAGCCAATTCTGGTGTGAAATTTGTTTTGACATCTTTGAATAAATTAAGCTGATTGCCTTTTAAGGCGGCAATATAATCATTCCCACTATTTATAATCAACTCACAAGTTTTTTTTGAGTATTAATAGCTTCAATTGCAAAGATAACCCCATTGAGAGCTAGTTTGGAAATCAACTCAGGTAAAGCAATAATATCATTAGTTTTGGCATCAACTTGAAATGGCTCTAAAATTAAGCCTCGCTCAACAATATAAGAACTAACTAACATAATCGCTGGATGCGAATCCGAGTTAGGGTTATCATTTTCAATCTGATATGAACCCTTGAGGACTTTACCATCTAACCCAACAGTTTCTCCAGTATTTGGTTGTACATTAAAGAATTTGCTCAGACATACGGAATAATCTTCGTAATCTACGTGTAATAAGGCACGACGTACAGTGCTATAAGATGGTAGTCTATTTTTTGGCGGTTGAAAAAGTTCAATCAACGGCTCACGGTAGCTTGAAATCCAGTCTCCAATTGCTAAGAATCCTTTGTTCCCTGCTGTGATCGCCAATGTGAAAAGTGCCAAAGATAATGGTAGATTATGTCTCTGTCCGGCGCGGCGACGGGGGTCTTTTAGACCTGCAAAAGCTTTGATAATTTCGATTTCAGACACGGTAATAGATGCTTGAAGTAGAACTGGCGCTGCATCTTACCATATCGCGTCTACATTTAGAATGAAATAGCCCTGGCTTTATTCCCACGAAAATATTTCATTAATGGAACTAAATAACAGCTAGAACATAACTCAGTAAAGCTCACTGAGGTAGCGTTTGACCAGGGCACTGCTATCTAACATAATGAGCTGCGGATGAGTTGCATCCAAAAAAGAACGCTATATTGTTTCTCCTACACTTTCTCCTTTGCTGCTGGCACAATGCCAAACTTATTTAAACCTGCATCTATTTCCCTCAGTGCTTTAAAATCCTCTTCTGGCAAAGGATAGCTACTACTGCTGAACAAACCCGCACTTACAGCAGGCTGCTTTTCTAAAAAAGAGAAAGCTTGGCGAAACTGATACGGTTCGGCTTTAATCGGTGAATCAAAGTGACAGGGAATAATCCACTGGAAATCCCAACTTGCAACTTTATCAGCCCAGTCAATGGTTTCTTTTGGTGCGCGGTTGAGAATCAGCGTCTGTAAAATTGGTGCGACAAACAAACGCCCATTCCCTCGCAGCGCATCAAACGATCGCTGCCAATCTGGATGCCATTTAAAGGGATACAATCCAAAATAAGCTTTCTTTGAGCGTTCTGATGCTTTTAAGGCATCTTGCAATACCTGACTCCATTGGGCTATATCTAGTGCGCTTGGTTGAAAGTACAAAGCAAACAACGAGATGCGCTGCCAACCCTTACGGCGATTTGCCTGAATGTCTGCAACAATATCAGAAGCACGATCCTTGGCATGAAATAGTAAGGGATATGGATCTAAAAGTGCGATCGCAGGTGGATCTTCTGGGATAGAAAGTACAGAATCTGTTACTAAAAGAGTATGCGATCGCTTGTGCAAAAAAGCAACTTCCGCAAACCGACCAAGGCCAAGCTCAATCGGGCCCAGCATCGCATAATCAAACTCATCAGCAAAGGGTGTTTTGCTACTATCTTCTGGGAGTACTTGAGTTCGTTTTGGCGGTAAGCCAAGCCAGCTAAGGGGAAGATTTAGCGGGAAACTCCACTGATGGGGAGCCACAAACACCTGTGCAGTCGGAAAGTATCTGGCGAAAGGCCCGACGAAGACTTTGTGTTCTATGCCGGAGATAGTTGGCAGGATGATGTACTTAACATTGCCATGTTCTGCCACCAACTCATTGACAAGTCTTATACACTCTGGAGTTGGTGCAACAGGCGCATAGACGAGAAGACCCCCAGCTTCGAGCTTAACAACAGTCATGCGAATCGGTACAACAACGTAGAGAATCCCCTGAATCTGGTCAAAATTCCAAATTGTGTCCTTAACCACTTCTTTGCGGATTGTCTGCCGCCTGCCATAAGGGTAGAGTGGCACAACAGGCCATAATCTCCATGAAAAGTCTTTTGGATAAATCTGTTGTGTATTGACTATGCGTTCATCATCAGCCACTCTGCAACCCCCTCCAAATTCCCTGCTCAAATTGTTTTTATTTGCTATCTCTAAAGTTGGAGTTTAGCAAATTATTGAGATAATCAGATCAATTCTTAATTCCTAATTGTAATTCGTAATATCTCCGCTGTAGTTCATTAACGATAAAAATTATGAGCAAGTATAGAATTTTAAAACCTGAGAAAAGTTACACTTTTAGTCAATACTTTTTGTTGCCTAACCCAACAATAGATGTAGTAGCTGAGTTTGAGTACAGCTACGAACGCATAGAGCTAGAATTACCAAGATACTTTGCTGAGGTTAGCTATTAATTATTAATTTTGAATTTTGAATTTTGAATTCGGAGCGAAGCGACGTGACTCATTACATTTTAAAAGCTACCAAGGAAACCGTACATCTGGGTGGTTTTTCCCATCTACTAAAACCAGCACTCACTATTGAATCTGGCGATACGGTTGATGTAGAAACTTATACTGGTTACTACGTTTATGACAAAGCACCACCTGAGTTTCTCACACCAGAATTTCTCGATATCTGCCAAAATCTTCTACCAGAACGCAAAATTGCTGGGGGGCCGCATTTACTCACAGGGCCGATTTATGTGCGAGGTGCCGAACCAGGGGATGTTTTAGAAGTACAATTAGATGCGATCGCACCTCGTTTACCCGTCGGCTTCAATGCCATCCGTACAGGTTGGGGAGCTTTACCACATCAATTTCCTCAACCTGCTTTGAGATTCATTCCTCTAGATTTGGCAAACAATATCGCGGAATTTCCGGCGGGTGCTGGCATAAAAATTCCTCTCAAACCGTTTTTTGGGATTCTTGGTGTTGCTACCCCAGAAACCTCTCGAACTTCTATTCCACCAGGTTCTTACGGCGGTAATATCGACAACCGCGAACTGCAAGCTGGTTCTCGTTTATTTTTGCCGATTTTCGTACCAGGTGCATTATTTTCTATTGGTGATGGGCATTCTGCACAAGGAGACGGCGAGGTAAATGTCACCGCCATTGAAACTTCCATGAACGGTAGAATTACCCTCAAACTTCGCAAGGATTTACAACTGACAACACCAATTGCCGAAACTCCAACTCATATCATTACAATGGGCTTTGCTCAAACCTTAGATGAAGCCTTAGAACTGGCTTTGAAAAACATGATTGATTTTCTGGAACGCTTCGCAAATTTGTCGCCAGAAGATGCTTATATATTGTGTAGTTTAGCTGTAAATTTTCACATCACTCAAGTTGTGAATAATCCCCAAAAAGGTGTGCATGGAATGCTACCAAAATCAATTTTCTCTAAGAATATTAATTTATAATTTGTGAAAATTGAAATGCTCAGACCACGACTTATCAAATAAGTGGGGAATATTTTTGCTAATAAATGATTTAGGATTCCTATAGGACTCATATTTGATTTTTGAAATATACGTAGTGGACTGGCACAGCTAAAATGATGCATTAGATGTAGGTTGGGTTGAGCAACGCGAAACCCAACACTCCTATTAATGTTGGGTTTCGTTCCTCAACCCAACCTACAAATTTGTTTGCAACAATTTAGCCTTGCCACGCCACTACAGATACTCAGATTTTTTCAGAAATCAAATCGGATTCCTATATATTATTCACTGCTCTGCCTACTTTATTCAGGTGGCGACAATTATGTAGCCTAGAGAAAAGCAATAATTAGAATTTGTATGGAACTTTTTGTAGTTGATCGCAGTTTGGCTTCTTTGTTGAATTATAGGTGTTCGTTATTTACTGAACACCTGAAGAGTTTAACTAAGCTTCAGCAATATTTTTGTTAAGCCATCGCCTAGCTTTTCAATAGATTCTTGCTGCTTAGGATCTACTAATGTGCCATCAGGATTAAAGGCTTCGTAAGCTTTGGGTACGGCTATTTGGTCAGGAAGTACCAAAACTTTGATGTTTCCCAAGATAGACCGCAGGTGAACCAAACCCCGCAAACCACCAAGAGCGCCTGGGGAAGCGCTCATAATACTAGCAACTTTACCTGCAAAAGCAGCCAACGGTGCTTCATTTGGGGCTGGACGCGATGCCCAGTCAATGGCGTTCTTCAAAACTGCTGTGAGTGAACTGTTATATTCCGGCGAAGCAATCAGCAATCCTTGATGAGAAATCATCAATTCCTTAAAAGTACGGGCGTTGGCAGGTAGTCCTTCTTGAGCTTCCAAATCTTCATCATACAGAGGTAGAGGCAAATCGCGGAGGTCTATATAAGTCACTTCTGCGCCTGCTGCCTTAGCGCCAGCCGCCGCGATTTTTACCAATTTTTTGTTGTAGGAATCAATCCGCGTGCTGCCTGCAAAGGCAAGGATTTTAGGTGTAGATGCCATAATTCTAGGTTGAATGGGAAGGATTGGCCACTTCAGCTGCATTATCCTGTTTTCAGGCGATCGCTATTTGCTACCTTTAGAGTTTCTTTACAAACTTTTTCTCAGATTATGGCAAATTGGTCAGATTCTTATCTCGGTAAGTTACGACAAATTGTAGGCGATCGCCTACTTCTGATGTTTGGCGCACGCGTGATTATTGAGGATAACTTGGGGCGCGTTCTGTTGCAAAAGCGAAGTGATTTTAAACTTTGGGGGCTACCTGGTGGTTGTCCAGAAGTAGGCGAATCTGCTGAAGAATGTTCAGCACGAGAAGTTTTTGAAGAAACTGGTTTAACGGTTAAGCGTTTTGCAGCCGTGGGGTTTTCTTCTAACCCAGCCTTTGAAACTGTAACCTATCCCAACGGCGATCGCGTCCAAACCTTCATTTTGATTTTGCGAGCCGTTGAATGGGAAGGCAGTCTCGCTTGCCTAGATGGAGAATCGCTGGCGCTGGAATTTTTTGATTTGGTAGACTTACCTACGTTAATGCCAAACGATCGCCCTGTTTTAGAAAAGTTTCAAGAATACAAAAAAAGCGGCGAATTTCAATTGTTTTAAAGCATTTTTTCCAAGAACTGTTTGGCGCGATCGCACTGAGGATTTTGAAAAAACTCACCAGGAGTAGTATCTTCTGCTAAACTTCCCTGGTCGAGGAACATAATCCGATTGGCAACTTCTCTTGCAAACCCCATTTCATGGGTAACGATCGCCATTGTCATACCAGATAGTGCTAAAGCTTTCATCACTTCCAGCACATCTTTGACCATTTCTGGATCTAGTGCAGAAGTGGGTTCATCAAACAAAATCATCTCTGGTTCCATTGCTAATGCCCGAGCGATCGCTACTCGCTGTTTCTGTCCCCCCGATAGTTTGGACGGATACACAGACACTTTTGACTCTAAACCTACCTTAGCAAGCAATTCTAAGCCATGTTCTTCTGCTTTTTGCTTGTTTATTCCTTTCACCTTTATCGGTGCGTAGGTGACATTTTGCAGCACATTCATGTGGGGAAACAAATTAAAATGTTGAAATACCATTACCAAATGCTGGCGCACCTTAGCAATGTTTGTTTTAGGCTTGGTAATTTCTTCCTCGTGAAAGTAGATTCTTCCTCTGGTGGGTTGTTCTAGCATGTTTATGCATCGCAGAAAGGTAGACTTACCTGAACCAGAAGGGCCTAGTATGGCAACCACTTCTCCCTGGTAAAACTCAGTGGAAATATCTTTGAGTACCTCAAGTTTGCCAAAGGATTTACATAAGAATTCCGTGCGAATTACTACATTATTCACTTTCCCGTAACCTCCTTTCTAAAGCAGATGCACCCAAGGTCATACCCATTACCAAAACATAGTAGATTAACCCTGCAAATAATAGTGGTTCAAAATAAATATACTTGTTTGCACCAACGATTTGGGCGCTGCGTAATATTTCCACCACCCCAATGGTTGACACCAGCGCGGAATCTTTGAGCAATCCGATAGTTTCATTTACCAATGCGGGGAGAATATTCTTCAATGCTTGGGGCAAAATCACATCCCACATCATCAACCAATAGGGAACACCCATAGACATCGCCGCTTCACTTTGCCCTTTATCCACCGCCTGAATCCCACCCCTGATGGTTTCCGACATATAAGCGCCAGAATTCAAAGTAAAAGTTAGCACCCCAGCCTCCAATGCTGAAATGTCATAGCCTGTAAGTTGGGGTGTTGCGTAGTAAACCAACGCCAACTGTAATAGCAAAGGTGTACCTCGGAAAACAGAGGTGTAGGCGTTAGCAACCCAGGTAAGCGGTTTGATGCCAAGAATTTTTAATAGAGACAGGATTGTTCCCCAGATTAACCCCAAGGATACAGATAACAGGGTAAACAACAAAGTTAAAGGGATTCCCCGAAGAATAAAGGGAATATCTGGAAGAATTCTGGTGAAGTCGAGATTCAATCCACCTTTGGCAGGAGTTGAGGATGTAGGATTGGCGGTAGTGTTCTGTGAAAACCACTTGGCGACAAGTTTATTCAATGTGCCATTTTCCTTCATTTGTTGAAGGACTTTGTTAAACGGTTCTACTAAGGAAGAACCTTTAGGAAAAGCGATCGCTGATCCACTTGCCTCCTCTGAGGGAATAATATTAAATTCTAAATCTGGGTTAGCTTGGGCGAATCCCTTAGCAACAGTATCCTCAACAATTGCTGCATCAATTCGCCCAGATTTAATTTCCTGAACTACTTCCGGCACTTTGTTGAGTTGCTTTAGCTGAATACCCGCAACTTTTTGAGCAATTTTCTGGGCATTTTGTTCCTGTATCGTTCCTAGTTGTACCCCAACCTTTTTTCCTGATAAGTCTTGGGGCTGCTTCAGGTTGCTACCTTTAGGAGCGACAATGGTATCTTTGGCTTCGTAATAAATAATTGAAAAGTCAATATTTTTCTGACGTTCTGGAGTCGGAGTCATCCCAGCCATTACAAAGTCAGCCCGATTTGCTTGGAGTGCAGGGATTAATCCATTAAAATCGGATTCCATTATCTGAAGCTTAAACCCTAGTTTTTCAGCAAGGGTCTTGGCAATATCTATATCAAAGCCAACTATTTGGCGATCGCCTCCTTTCGTATCATAAAACTCATAAGGAGGATAATCTGGGGAAGTAATCATCGTCAGCGTGTCTTTCCCTAAAGGTGAAGCAGCCTTTAGAGAATTACTATGTCCTATAATGATGCTGATTATTAGTGTTACAACTAGTATCGTTGATAGCCATACTTTCTGTTTCTTCATGAACTTGATAATTATATAATTTCAATTCTGCACTTTAAATGTGTAACCTCGTGGGGAATTGAGGGTGAAATTTAAACGCATAGGCGCTTCGCCTTCCCGCAGGGTAGGGGCGCGGAGGGAAGCGCAGAGGTACGCAGAGAATTTGTTATGAATTGATGAAATGTTGTAATTAGCGAGTGTCAAATTCTTATTTTGGTCGCCTCCAGCAACTTAACGCTGGCATAAATAGCATCAATATAAGGTGTGGGAATTTGAGTAAGTTTTCCTAATTCTGCCACTGCACCAACAATAGCGTCTATCTCCGTAGCGCGTCCGGCTTCAATATCTTGTAGCATAGAGGTTTTATGGGCACCAACATTTTCTGCCCCATTAATTCGCTGTTCTAAACTAATGCCAAACTTAATACCCAAATTTTCTGCGATCGCTTGAGTTTCAATCATCATTTGTCGCGCTAGTTCACGGGTGAGGGGATAGCGACAAATATCCTCTAGAGTAGCACCAGTGAGGGCACTAATGGGATTAAATGCCACATTACCCCACAATTTGATCCAAATTTCCGTGCGAATCTGATTGCGGATTGGTGCTTTGAATCCTGCCTGTTTGAGAGTTTGTGCCAATAATTGGATGCGTTCTGTTTTAGTGCCGTCGATTTCACCGAGAGTAAAGCGATCGCCTTCAATATGCTTAATCACACCTGGTTCAATTATCTCTGTTGCTGGGTAAACAACACAACCGATGGCGCGGTCAGCACCGATACTAGCTTCAATAATCCCATCTGGGTCAACAGATTGAATCCGCGTACCTTCATACTCACCGCCATGCTGACGAAAGTACCACCAAGGAACGCCATTTTGGGCTGTCACCACCATTGTGTGAGGATTGTAGAGTGCAGGGAGAAAAGGTGCGATCGCAGGCACACTGTGAGCCTTAACAGTTAAAATTACTACATCTTGTAGCCCCGCTGACTGGATATCGCTAGTTGCCAACGGAGTAGCAATTTGGCTAGAACCGTCTGCCATGAGCAACTTCAGCCCCTTTTTTTGAATTGCCTCCAAATGAGAACCACGAGCAATTAGCGTCACTGCTTCACCTGCTAGTGCCAGTTTTGCCCCTAAATATCCACCGATCGCACCCGCGCCAACAATACAGATTTTCATTTTTAGGGATAGTTAGCAAATAATTAACTAGTTATTTATCCTCAAACAGGCAGGCTTTCTATCGCTTTCAGCAGGTCTTGATGAACAGATTTTGAGGCCGCTACTATCAATCCAGGCAGGCTATAGTTTTGACAAGTATGCAGTGGTGGTAAAGTCGAACCGTCCAGAGTAGTTACAATCCAGCCAGCCTCTTTCGCAATAAAAGCGAGTCCAGCGCTGTCTATAAATTTACCTGATTTAATCACTGCTCCACTCAAGTCGCCGCTGAGAATACCATTGAGATTGGGAATTTGAATATCACTAGAGTAATCAGTCGCTATATCGATTACTTTATATCGATCTTTTAGTAAATGTGCGATCGAATTCATTCCCCATCCCAACAAAATAACAGGTTTAGGGGATGTTATATGTAACGGGGCACAGGCTTCTAAGTTCATCTCCAGCGTCCCTTTAAAAGCACCTTCGCCTCGAAGGGCGTAAAAATAAATGTTTTGGGCAGGGGAAATGGCGAGTACTGCTTCAAAGTCATCCGAATTTAGAATACTGAGAATAATTTGGTAATTAGAATGTCCATCCATGTAAAACTTCGTGCCATCGATCGGGTCGAGTGTGACTAAGTAATCACCTTCTAAACCGAGTTCGGTAGCGCGAAAATACTTAGTATTGTGAGAACTTGCATACTCTTCCCCAAAAAAGCGAATCTCTGGGAAAGTGCCCAGTAATACTACTTCTACTAAATTTTGAATCGCCACATCCGCATCAGTAAGTGCAGCACTAAAAAAGTTGTTTCCTTGTTCTTTGGCAGGAAGTGCAGCAATTTTTGGTTGAAGAAAATTGGCATAGGCTGCTGCTACTTTGAGATGGGGGAGTAAAGTCTCCAAAATTAGTCGAGTAGTTGGGGTTGTGGACATTGCAGCAAGCTCCTTTCAGAAATAATCTACCGTTGGCAGGGCGATAGAATTCTATCTATACAAAAGTACGGTATCATTTGGATGCAATGATAGCACCGTTGCTATATTACTTTAATCTGTTTGTCTCAAAGAGCCTATAGGGACATCGAAATTTTTATCAGAGAGTACGCACCTCATTTCCTTTCTAAAAAAAGTTTGATGGCACGAAAAAGATGATTGCAGTAGTTAAAATAGTAGGGACATAGTAGAAAATTTTCGATCTCAATTCCTAAAAAATAATATAGGAATCCAACTAGAGTCTTGCTAAATATAGGAATAACCAAAACCTGATCTAGTAAGCTTTCAGTCAGCTTGGCGTTTAAAAAATAAAATGGGATTCCTATCAAGTGAGGTCAACCAAAGGCTTTTTTGGAGGTTATAGCCATGATGGGAATATATTTGCTTTTCGTTTCCTGCTTTATTGGGTTAATTGGTTTAGCGCTTTTGGCGGAATATTTTCTGTATGAAGAAGAGCAAGAGTTGTGAGGGTGAGCACAGCTAGATAAATCAATCTGAAATCAGGCTGTCTCTAACTTTGCATGACATTTTTGCAGGATGATTGTGATGAAATTGTGGGATGGGTGTATTGTCCATCCCCTTATTTTTTGGGATATTTACATACATGTTTTTCACATAAAAACTTTATTAGTTAGTTCTCCAAGTTCTGTAGAAAGTTCTCAGAAAACTATTATCATACCTTCTGATACTGAAGGATTTTGGGTAGAACAATTGGTGCGATCGCACATTATTCAATGCTTTTAGGAAACTTTTTCGAGCTTCTTATGAGTAAATTTGGATAGCTTGTTACGCTTTAGTGCTGAAAGTGCGCCGAGACCAGCGAGGACGGGTAAGCTGAGAAGAGAGGTAGGTTCAGGGACGGTGATGATGGTTGCAGAGAAACTAATAGGTAATTCACTATCTTCCAATCCCAAATTTTCAAAACCTGGTATGATTGGCGGCGCAGAAAAAACCTCTAAATAACCTGGTGTTGGCAAAAAACTCGCGAAAAATGGACTAGAATAGTTTCCTCCCGAAGTTGAATACCCAAAACCGTCACCCGTTAACTGCACAGTATTCAGACTAATTAAATTGTCAACATTAAAAGGTTCGTTTCCCGGTATTGGAGTCCCAGTGGCTTGCAGACCAGTAATTGTTTCACCATTTCGTGTACCAGTAATTTCAGAAATCAGGTAAAAACCCAAATCGTTAGGGGTGTCATTAGTGGTGAAAGTACCGTTCGCCGCGATTCCAGTACCAGAATAATTCCAGTTCCAACTTAAAGCAGAGGCAGCTTGCATTGTCCCGAAAACTAATCCAGATGTGATGGCAAAGGCTGTGGCAGATAGTAGAGCTAGATTTTTCATGGAGGTCGTTAGTGCGATCGCGGATCTTGTAGAGGCTTCCCGTGTATTATACGGAAATTGGGAAAGGTAGTATTATTTGGGCAAGAATAATTCAAGAAGCATAAATTCAATCTGTTCACTACCAAGATGGAAGTGTTACAGCAAATGCCTCTGTTGATGCGGTACTCGATTTTTTCCGGCGTTGCATGGTTGCGGGATGATTTAGCAACTTCCAAAATTCTCCCCCTGCTTCCCCTGCTTGCCTTAATTCATCCCACTGTCCTGCAACGCCTTTTTTCCTAGTCTGATCGGCGGCTTCAGCCTTCTTGCACAACTAGTGCAACTTATCAAATAGCCATGCTAAAGCACCATCAACATCGGTAACCTGTTCCCCTGGCGGTATGGCTGGACGATTTAGCATTACAACCTTTATGCCCAGTTCTCGCGCTGCAATAATCTTCGGCTTTGTGGCATCGCCACCGCTATTTTTACTTACTATGGTATCAATTTTGTTACGAATCAGGATTTGTCTTTCATTATTGAGGGTAAAGGGCCCGCGATCGCACAATACCATCCCCAGCGGCACTAAAGCATCATCAGTAGGAGGATCAATCATCCGCATCAGAAACCAAATTTTCTCTAGGTGAGCAAAGGCGGCGAGTTCTTGCCTACCAACTGTCAAAAATACCCGCTGTGCCTGGTTTTGTAGGGCTGTTACAGCGGCTTCAACATTATCAACTTCAATCCAGCGATCGCCACTTACTTTTTCCCAAGGCGGGCGAATTAACATCAGACGGGGTACTCCGACTTCGGTTGCCGCATTTGCCGCATTGAAGGATATCTGAGTAGCAAAAGGATGGGTTGCATCAATTAATAAGTCGATTTGCATTAATCGCAGATAGCTAGCCAATCCAGCCACACCACCGAAGCCTCCAACCCGTAAATCGCCCAACGGTACTGACGGTTCACGGGTGCGACCAGCTAGAGACGTGATTGCTTCTAACCCTTGGATAGTCGCAACCTTGGCAGCTAGTTCTGCTGCATCTCCCGTACCACCTAGAATCAAAACGCGCATCATTAAGGTAAAGGGGGAATTTTTGCCAAAATGCCCTTTTTCAGAGCTTCTGGACGCTCTGACCAAGGCAGTAAACCATCTGTTTTGGCATAGTATTGACTAGCACATTGCAGCACAGCAGAAGCACTACCATCAACGGCTAAGTCACCAAATAAATATGTTAACTTGCCTTTGGCAGCAAAGGCGACTACACAAGAACGATTACAAGCACTCATGCATTCAACTTCCTGAATCGGAAATTTATCTCGTAACTCCCAATCTTCTGCCAGCTGCTGAAGTTGGTGTAGAAGTTTTTCACCACCACTTTCACCTAAGCGTTTTCCATTTTGCCAAATACTGGCACAGGTTTTGCAAACAAATAAAGTATGTTCAGCAACATCCAAGGGACTAGTTGGGGAAATATTTACAGTAGTAGTCATCTGTACCTCGCAGATATGTGGAAATGATAAATCTATTTCGGCGGGCATCCTGACTCACTCAATTTGGGATTTTCGATTATTTAGTTCCTTAATCTCAAATTGGTTCACAGTTGCGGGACAGCGCCGGATTTGCACCGAACTTTCCCCGTTACCTCTGGTAGCTGACTCCCACCAGAACCGAATAACCTTATCGATCATACACTAGGGTCATCTGAGAATACGAAATGTCCTGCGATCGCAAGGCATTGGTTCCTCTGAAAAAGCCTACCCTGTACGCACATCTCGGCACTAGATCCGAAACAACAAGCTTTGCGCTAATCATCAAACTGGACGACAACCAGACAAAATACTGTGCATATTCACTACTTGTCCAATGACTGCGATCGCAGGCGCACCAAATCCAGTTTGCTCTACCTGTTCTACAATTGTCTCTAAAGTACCAATCAATTCTTCTTGTTCTGGGCGCGTACCCCAGCGCACTAAAGCAATGGGCGTTTCTACATCCAACCCAGCTGCACTTAACTGTTCCACAATATAAGGGAGATTGTGAATTCCCATATAAATTACAATGGTTTCGGAACCGTGCGCGATCGCATTCCAATCCACTTTCGGTCTATACTTACCCGCCGCCTCATGACCAGTCACAAATGTTACTGAAGAACTATATAGCCGATGAGTCAATGGAATACCTGCATAAGCTGCTGCTGCAATCCCCGATGTAATACCTGGCACAACTTCCGTTGATATTCCAGCGTTGACTAATTCTTCCATCTCTTCGCCACCACGACCAAAAATAAACGGATCGCCACCCTTTAGCCGCACCACAATTGCATGATCCTGCGCTTTCTCAATCAGTAATTGAGTTGTTTCTTCCTGGAACAGCGAATGTTTTCCCCTCCGCTTACCAGCGTTAATTTGCTCGGCTTGGGGATTAATCATTGCCAGAATTGGCGGACTCACTAAGGCATCATAGATAACTACATCTGCACATTCCAACAAACCTTTCGCCTTCAGGGTAATTAGTCCTGGATCTCCTGGCCCCGCACCTACTAAATAAACCTTTCCCAAATACTTGTTCTCCTGTTTTTCTGTGCGGTTCATCTATCTGTTAAATCCCAAATTAGCTCGGCTAATTCTGCACTTGCTCCCAGTGGCTGTGCCAATTGGAAATTCACCGCAGAAAATTGTAATTTTAGCTCCTCTATTGAGGTGGCGATCGCATCAGTTATTCCACCTGTGAATAAAAAGTATGGCAAAATTGCAATTTCCCGATAACCAGCAGCTACCAACTCTTTCACCCGTGATTCTAAACTAGGAGGTACAGACCAATACGCAACCACTGCTCCCAAACTTCTTGCTATTGCTTGGACTGGTTTTTCCGAATCGGGGCGACGGCTACCATGAGTTAACAAAATCCATGCTTGTGCTTCTATAGTAGCGATTTGCTTTGCCAGTAATTTTTCCAAATCTGGGTGAGAACCTAAGTATGGTTGCAGGTCAATGATGATATCTTGACCAAGAGCCTGTTGTGCTAGTGCTACTTCGGCGGGAATATCTGTCATTACATGCACTCCCGGCAGCAGAAATAGCGGTACAATTTTGAGGTGATTTTCGTTTTGAGATAATTTGCGATCGCTTTGCCCGCCGCAGGCATCGCCAAAAGCGCTCTTAGCAAATTGTTGAATCTGCTCGTGTAAAGGCTGAGGACTCATTTCCAAAGCAGCTATGCCAACAAGATACTCGCTATTGTCGTGATTTTCTGGCAATTTTTTACATACCAGCTTTGCTAGTTGCTGCATAGCAACTTCTGGGCGCGGATCGCGACTTCCGTGAGATACTAGCAGATAGGCAGATGACATTGGCAAAGCTTGAACTCTCAGTGACTAATTCTCATATCTTACTTAATATTAAGCTGATGGTAATAGGTACTTTGGTGATTATTGAAACTATTATCAATTACTAAATAGAAGTATTTTTAATCACTTTTACAAGGAACTCCAAAAATTAAATTACTCAATTCCTACATCCAAGACGACTATCAGCTTCTGCTTCCCCTGCTGTTTACCTTATTGTTCTTCGGCAGTGTAAGTATAAAATTGATCAAAGGCTCCTACCGTTTCAAATTTGTAAGAGGGTATCCAAGAGTTTATTTTTAAATCTGTACGGTAAATGCTAAAAATAATATAATTTTGTCTTTCTGTAGTCCTGGCAATAATTCCTTGGATTTGTGGGTTAGCTGAGTCAACCAACTTATCACAATTAAAATGGATTAAATTTTCTATAATATTCGTGGTTTTTTTGCATACATCGGTTTTTAAGTACTCTGTCAACCGTTGCACTGCATATTCTTCATATTCAACCTGACTGGGATTAGTCTTTGCCATTGTCACACCCAAGGCGGCGAGTCCTGCTGCTGCTCCAGTATATGCAATGATGGTTAGGGGTTTCATGTTTGCCAAGTAAAATACATTGTAATCGTTAGATTTCAGAGACTCTAAATCAGTTGAGTCCGTTCCTTGAACATAAACTCTTGATCGTTTGCCAAATTATTGCTATAATTCAAATTGTTAAATGGCGAGCGTAGCCAAGTGGTTAAGGCAGTGGTTTGTGGTACCACCATTCGCGGGTTCGAGTCCCGTCGTTCGCCCTATAGAATTTTGTATTAATACCTATACTCCTGTAGAAGTGGGTTAGATGGTGTGAACCCTCATAAATATCACTTTAACAAGGATTTGTAATCTATAGCTTTGTAGACTTAGAAGGATTACAAGCCCACCATAATTCATTAGCTTATCTTATCGAGGAAGGCAGGAGTCCTCCTGCCTCCTTCAACGAACAAGTGCAAGCGGCGAATGAGGCGTTGTCAGAACTTGATCGCGCTAAGACCGTATTCTTTAGGTAAATTCTAGTAATAAAATTACCATAGCCGTTGGTTGAGCGAAGTTGAAACCAACTGAGTAGTCGAGAGTTGAGCGAACTTGTACTGAGTGACTTGTGCCGAGCGTATCGCTAAAGCGAAAGCTCCGCTAACGCGTAGCGTCTCGCAGAGAAGCCGAGGTAAGTCGAAGTAGTCGAAACTCGTCAACATAGGTATTTTTTCATCAGAAATCACCTTAGCAATATCTCGTATGAGTTTCGCACGCCTTTAACCGCTTTTAACGCTAGACCTATTACTCGACACTCAAGCCCCATTAGTACCACAACAGCGCGATCGCCTTGAACTCGTGCAGCGAAATGGACTTCGGTTGCTGAAATTAGTCAACATGCTGCTTGAGTTTTCGCAATTGCAAGCGGTAGGGATTGAAGCTTCATCAAATATGAATGATTCTAAAAACTTAGTCGAGAAAGTTATCACGTGCTTTTTTTATCTGTGACTCTATGTAAAGCTCTTTCATATTAAGATTCCCGACATTTTAGAAAAGTCGGGAATCTAAGCCTGAGAAGTTTTTGAACGCACATTTAACTCTTAGAAAATGCCTAGAAGTATTATAAGAGTCAGCCCACAGAAGGCAAGTAAAGAAAAAATCAAAATATTGCCTATACTGTGGTCAGAAGCTGTTAACTTATGTGTATTGGTAGCCATATAAATCGACCCCATTTAAACAACTTTCGCTTCAATTATAAATAGGCTAAATCCAAAATAGTCTATCTATAAACAAAAATTGATTTTAATTAATTGAAGTTTAACTGAATAATCAAGCTATAGGCAAAACAATTAACTTTTGTTTCATTTCTGGGAAACTAGATAATAGCAAAATAATTACTTATTCCTCAAATTTATAGAAGATCAACAATTATGATAATTGCAGAAGAGATTATCTACACCGGCTATGAAAATGAATATTAACACTCTGGAATAATTCAAAAAAGTATTGATTTACAAGTCTTGCCGAGCTTACCAGCTAAATCTTGACATTATCGGTGTGCTGATAATCAGATACACGCAAATCAATGATATAGTAAAGATTACATCAAGCATTTGAGGGCATGTTAGATTGTGCCCCAAATATTATTATGCAATTATTTACTAACATCTATCAAAAGAAATAAAAATTGTATTCCTTTAGTTAGAGCAAAAAATACTGAGTCATAGATACTTTAGGTAAAGTAGAACATGATTTAAGTGCCTGCTGAAAAGTTGATACTTGTAGGTACACAGATAAATAGGATTTATCTGTGTTATTTCGTGTTTATATGTGGTCTAAGAAAAGGTAGAGGCTTTTTTGTCTCGCCTTGAAAGTCAACAATGCAAACATCGTCATCTAGTGGAGTTGCCATGTCTGAATTGCTTCAAGCAGTCTTAGATAGTGAAGAAAAAAGTGATTTGCGTTCCTTTCTTAGTGAATTACGCCAACAAGAAAAGAAATACTTGCTGCGGAACGACATACTCAATGTATATAGTGAGTATTGCTCAAAGTCCCAGAAACCAGAGGCTTATTACACTACCTCTGAGTTAGGCAAACTGATTTACTATACTCAAGAAATTATTCAGGAGGACTCAAACTTTTGTTTCATCATCCGTTCTAAGATTGCTAGCCAAGAAGTTTATTGGTTGACATCAGACTTGAGCATTCAGCCGATGACGGTACAGGATTTGCTGGATTTGCGCGATCGCTTGGTGAATAAATTTCATCCCAACGAGGGCGACCTGCTAGAATTGGACTTCGGCCCGTTTTATGACTACACCCCAGTCATCCGCGACCCCAAAAATATTGGTAAAGGGGTACAATTTCTCAACCGCTATCTATCCAGCAAAATATTTCAAGATTCCAAACAATTGCTGGAAAGCTTATTGAATTTCTTGCGCCTGCACAACTACAACGGTGTTCAACTGCTAGTCAACGATCGCATTCAATCACAGCAGCAACTTTCCGAGCAAGTTAAGAAAGCTATAGCTTTTGTTAATAATCGCCCCGATGATGAACCCTACGAACAATTCCGATTCCAATTGCAGTCAATGGGTTTTGAACCAGGTTGGGGTAACACCGCAGTGCGAGTGCGAGAAACTTTAAATATTCTCGATGAATTGATTGATTCTGCCGATCCCCAGACCCTAGAAGCTTTCATTTCAAGGGTTCCGATGATTTTTAGAATCGTCTTGGTGTCAGCTCACGGTTGGTTTGGGCAAGAGGGAGTGTTGGGGCGTCCCGACACCGGCGGTCAGGTAGTTTACGTCCTTGACCAGGCAAAGAGCCTAGAGAAGCAGCTACAAGAAGATGTCCTGCTTGCGGGTTTAGAGAAATTGAATGTCGAGCCAAAGGTAATTATTCTCACCCGCTTGATTCCCAATAGTGATGGCACTCTTTGTAATCAACGGCTAGAAAAAGTCCACGGTACCGAAAATGCCTGGATTTTGCGAGTGCCTTTACGGGAATTTAATCCTAACATGACTCAAAATTGGATTTCCCGGTTTGAGTTTTGGCCTTATTTAGAAACCTACGCTATTGATTCAGAAAGAGAACTACGGGCAGAATTTCAAGGCACGCCTGACTTAATAGTTGGAAACTATACTGATGGCAATTTAGTGGCATTCTTGCTGGCGCGACGTTTGAAAGTTACCCAATGCAATGTTGCTCATGCTTTGGAAAAATCTAAATACTTGTTCAGTAACCTCTACTGGCAAGAATTAGAGGAGAAATATCATTTTTCATTGCAATTCACAGCCGACTTAATTGCGATGAATGCTGCCAATTTTGTGATCAGCAGCACCTACCAAGAAATTGTCGGAACACCGGATAGTGTGGGACAGTACGAGTCTTATAAGTGCTTCACCATGCCGGAGTTGTACCATGTGACCAATGGGATTGAATTATTTAGTCCCAAATTTAATGTCGTACCGCCTGGAGTAAACGAAAATAATTACTTCCCCTACACCCGGACTAAAGACCGAGTAGAGAGCGATCGCCAACGCCTTGCAGAAACACTCTTTACTCTAGAAGACCCCGCGCAAATCTTTGGCAAACTCGACGATCCTAACAAGCGCCCCCTCTTCTCAATGGCGCGTCTTGACCACATCAAAAACCTCACAGGTCTAGCTGAATGCTTTGGTCAAAGTAAAGAATTACAAGAGCATTGCAACTTAATTTTGGTGGCGGGTAAATTGCGCGTCGAAGAATCAGGTGACAACGAAGAACGTGACGAAATTATCAAACTCTACCAAATAATTGATGAGTACAATCTCCACGGAAAGATTCGTTGGCTGGGTGTGCGCCTGACTAAAACTGATTCTGGTGAAATTTATCGAGTGATTGCCGATCATCAGGGAATTTTTGTACAACCAGCTTTATTTGAAGCTTTCGGTTTGACAATTTTAGAGGCGATGGTTTCAGGATTACCGACTTTTGCCACACAGTTTGGTGGGCCACTGGAGATTATTCAAGATAAGGTTAATGGCTTTTTGATTAACCCAACAAATTTAGATGAGACAGCCACAAAAATGGTGGACTTTATCACAAAATGCGAACAGAATCCTAACTATTGGAATGAAATTTCGCAGCGAGGGATTGACCGAGTTTACAGCACCTATACTTGGAAAATTCACACTACTAAGCTGTTATCATTAGCACGAATTTATGGCTTCTGGAACTTTACATCGAAGGAAAATCGGGAAGATTTGTTGCGCTATATTGAGGCTTTGTTTTATTTAATTTACAAGCCAAGAGCGCAAGAGCTATTAGAGCAGCATAAGTATCGTTAGTTTGTCATTTGTCATTTGTCATTTGTCATTAGCTAAAGACTAAAGACAAATGACTAAAAATGACTAAGGACAATGGACAAATGGCTAAATTGTCAATGCCCGCCAAGTTCGTTGACCAACTACTCCATCCGTTGCTAAATTCCGTTGATTTTGAAAGGCTTTAACAGCAGTCTCTGTCAGTGCGCCATAAATCCCATCCACTCTAACGGCATAACCGTTAGACACTAACAGCCGTTGTAAGACTCTGACAGCAACACCAGAGCTACCGAAATAAAGAGTCGGCATAGGTTGGCTACTAAACTTCTGGAACCGTCCTGTAGCCTTTGTACGGACTTTACCTTCAGATTGAGAATACTTCTTAGACTCACCTAATTTAGAAGAAGCTAGGAACTGATTATTTTTGCCGATTTTCTTAAGTATGTGTTCTTTCTCTAGTGCGATCGCTGAGGGAGAAGCCTGGGAAATCTCATCTGTCTGCATGAATTCAGGTGGTGTGACTTGAGCAGTTATCTCTAACTGACTCTGTTTTGACTGGTTTACGTCATTTTCCATCTGAAATAATTGCTGCTGTGGCAAATTGGCCCCAGATGCTTGTCTTATTGTTAACACGCCCGTCATCATCAGGCCAATTTCACTCATTGTAGTTCATTTTAGTTCAACCAATATTTCTTTTAACCAACAACATTGCTGTTGTCCGGGATAGTGCATAGTGACCAAATAAAAAAGTCATGTACTAATTTTTTCAGCTAATATTGTCAGGCTCATGTTTCCTCACCTCCTATTCCGTTTAATCAGACTAATATCATTAGCTTTGTGCTTTTTTTATCTTTAATCAAGTCATCAAGCTGTCAGATATTGTATTTAAATCAACGGTTTAGACAATAACATACTATATGATCATCTGGGAATCTCATGAAACAAATTTGCCTAGCTATCTTTGGCTCATCCTTGGTATGCTGATGCTGCTTTTATCATATTTATACTGCCATAAAAAATACTGCTGTATTCACTGAGTCAGTTTTTTAAGCATTCATCAATGCAACATTTGACAACAATGATTAACTTTTAATTTCAAACAATTTGTCCTCCCTCAGAGGTTATTTTAAAGAAGAAGTCAGCATTCAGAAACTCTGGAAGTATTTAGCCAGAATTCGTAAATATCTGCTTTCTTGTGGAATTATTCTGGGAAAGTGCATACTTCAGCCTCAAGACAATTAAACTGCACAACGTTGTTGCGTGGTCTTAAATTTTCACTAGAGTTTAGACTACTGCATGACAAAATTACACAGGGGCACTGAAAAGAATGTCTATCCGATTCTCTTGCCTAATCTGTGTTAATTTTTATATCATTTTTAAATCTTGAGAAGAAAAGCACCTCAATAAAATGCGCGTAGACGTAGCTCGCCCTTAGACATCGCTTAGTACGCCCAGTTGTGGATACTAAAAAACTTTTTACTTTTTCTCATCTCGCCACAAAGCAATACCACCTAATAAACCAGTGATATTAGGGATGAGTTTTACATTTAACGGTAGCTGGAAATTGACTCTCACGGCTTCACCACCGCCAATGTAAAGGTAATCATAATTGAATAGATGTTGCAAGGATGCGATCGCTTTTTCTAAACGTCTATTCCATCTTTTCTCACCAATTTTTTCCAACTCTGCACGCCCTAACTGCTGCTCGAAAGTCTCTCCTTTGCGAAACGGATGATGCCCCATTTCCATATTCGGCACCAGCTTCCCATCCACAAATAAAGCCGAACCAAACCCTGTACCCAGAGTAATCACCAATTCTACACCTTTACCTGCGATCGCACCAAACCCCTGCATATCTGCATCATTAATCACCCGCACAGGCTTGTTTAAGTGTTTTAACAATGCTGTTTCCAAATCAAATCCGATCCAATCTGAATGTAAGTTTACCGCTGTTTCTGTGACTCCACACCGCACCACACCAGGAAAACCGACCGAAACGCGATGAAATTCACCTTGAGCCGCTGCTAACACAACAATTGCATTAATTACAACATCTGGTGTAGCAGGTTGGGGTGTATCTAAACGCGCCCTTTCCGTTACAGGATTCCCCGTAATATCCAAAACCATAGCCTTAACGCCACTACCGCCAATATCAACCGATAGGGTACGAATCGATCCATTTTCTTCAACCATTGGTTACATCCTTCTTACTGCTTGGTTAGTGTTTGTTACTTCGTTATTATGCTCTGCTGCATCTGATAATATCTGGATGTTTGGAGAGTCTTTATATTGAGGGGAAGTGGGGAGACAACGGAGGCAGGGGGAGCAGGGGGAGAGCAGAGGAAAATTGGGGACAAGGTGACTTGAGTGAGAAGTTGTAACAAGTCTTTCCCCTTGTCCCCAATTCTCCTTGTCCCCAAGTCCTCTTCTCCATGACCAATGACCAATAACTAATGACTAATGACTAATGACCAATGACCAATGACCAATGACCAATCCCCAATACCGCTAAGATAGAAATGGCACAATTTCAATAATATGCACAATTTCATCCCACCGGAACGCTTTTTTCCCTACCTCACCTGGACTGACATCCAGGCAATGCCAGATAAGGAAAATGTGGTAATCATTCAGCCAGTGGGGGCAATTGAACAACATGGCCCTCATCTGCCGTTGATTGTAGATGCTGCGATCGGTGTGGGGGTGCTGGGAAAAGCAATGGAAAAGCTCGATGCCAGTATTCCTGCTTATGCTTTACCTAACCTTTATTATGGCAAATCTAACGAACACTGGCACTTTCCCGGTACGATTACCCTAAGCACAGCAACTCTGACGGCAATCATTATGGAAGTGGGAGAAAGTATTTACCGGGCTGGGTTTAGAAAACTGGTGTTAATGAACTCCCACGGTGGACAACCCCAAGTTATGCAAATGGCAGCGCGGGATTTGCACGTTAAATATGATGACTTTTTAGTATTCCCATTGTTTACTTGGCGCGTGCCTAATATTACTAAAGATTTATTGACTCCGAAAGAAGCAGCGTTAGGGATGCACGCTGGAGATGCTGAAACTAGCATTATGTTATCGATTTTGCCAGAACAAGTGAAGCTAGAGAAAGCTGTTGCAGAATATCCGCCAGAACAGTCAGAAAGTAGTTTACTAAGTTGGGAAGGTAAGTTACCTGTGGCTTGGGTGACGCGAGATATCAGTAAAAGTGGAGTGATTGGCGACGCCACAACCGCAACTAAAGAAAAAGGCGATCGCATTCTCGAATCTGTCGCTAACGGTTGGGTACAAGTTATTCAAGATATTTATGCCTATCGACAACCAAAAGTGGGGGAGGGATTGACACCTTTTACTCAAAGTTAAAAATCCCATACATTAAATGCGGGACAGCATTTAGATTTGCTAATGTAAGAATAATGGAAATATTACTGGCGTAGCTGTTTAAAATCTATCGAGCAGCAAATTTCTATTAAAAGTAATATAAGAAAAAGAATTATGACGGCCTTTGAACCCAAGAGCCTCCGCTCTTATAGCCAAGAAGATGTCCAACAAATTCTGCACTTAGCGATCGCTCGTCAAGCTGATGATAAAGACACAGAATTTTCTTATGAGCAGATATTAGAAATTGCTGCTGAGTTAGAAATTTCACCTGAGTCTTTAAAATTAGCAGAACGCGATTGGGTAGTACAACAGGGTCAAGTCCAACAGCGAAAAGCTTTTGACGCCTATCGCATCAGAAGATTTCAGAAGAGACTCGGCAATTATACGATTTTCAATGGCTTTTTGATACTAGTTGATTTAATTGCTGGTGGCGGAATCTCTTGGTCACTGTACATTTTACTATTCTGCGGATTGCCAGTAGGGCTTGATGTCTGGAATACATTTCAAATCAAAGGTGAAGAGTATGAAATCGCATTCCAGAAGTGGAGCCGTAATCATCAGATTAAGAAAACCATCAGCACAGTTTTGAATAAATGGTTTAAGGCATTACAAGCTTAGTAGATTTGCTTGCTTGCGTAAGCATATCTTTACAGGGAAGCAAGCTACGCGTAGTGTCTTGTAGAGAAGCTCGTCGTAGACATCGCTAATTCAAAGAAAAACACTGCTTTTCTGTAATTTCAGTGTAGGGACAGCCTGAATAACAGCAGTATTTAGTTTGGTGACTTGTTAGCTGCCTACCCTACTTCAAGTATGGTTTTGTAGCCGAATCAGGAGGATGATATCATGTCCGGCTGATTAGTTATGATTCCTGCATCTGTGTAAAAACCTGAAAACTCTTTCTCCCCCTGCTTCCTGCCCCCTGCCCCCTGCCCCCTTGCGGTCTTAATGATAAGTCTTTAACCAGACACGATATGACTTCTTGGCTTAGGTATGCCAGATTGTCTAAACATTATTTGCTGAATTAAACTAGTGGCGATCGCTTCAGGAGGCAAAACTTCAACTGCTGCATTTAGCTGAACTGCTGCTTTCGGCATTCCATATACAACAGAACTTTTTTCATCCTGAGCGATTGTATGCCATCCCCGCGATCGCAAAAGACTGAGTCCCTGGGCACCATCTTGCCCCATTCCAGTCAGTAACACGGCGGTTCCTTTGCCGTTCCAGTATTGGGCAAGACTTTTGAAAAACAGTTTATGATTATTTATGGCGATGGAGCTCGCCATAACCGCCTTTCCAGTATAGGTTAAATTAATAACTGGAAGGCTGATGGCTCCTACTTTCCTCACTTACTGTGGGAGGGTAGGGCTTGGCTAAATGCATTACCTGACTCCCCTGTAGAAAGTGTAAGTCTACAAATCGCATCTCAAGGAGTCATGGTATGAAGCAGTTTCGTAAGTTTGAACCGTTTATTGCGTTACCCCACCTGATCAAGTGGTTGCCTATTTCCTTTGTAGTTGGCATTCTTGCTGGAACAGCTTCTGCGGCTCTTTTGGTATCATTGGAATGGGCAACTGATTGGCGAGAATCGCATCGGTGGATCATTGCCTTGCTGCCACTTGGTGGCTTATTGAGTGGTTGGATTTATCATCAATTTGGTCAGACTGTAGAAGCTGGAAATAACCTTTTACTTGAAGAAATCCATAATCCCAAAAATATTATTCCCTTCCGCATGGCTCCTCTTGTTTTACTAGGAACAGACCTCACTCATTTATTTGGTGGTTCAGCCGGTCGTGAAGGTACAGCATTACAAATGGGTGCTTCTTTGGCAGACCAGTTAACTAAAATATTGCGCTTTAAAGGAGCCAATCGGCGAATTTTGTTAACGGCAGGTATAAGTGGGGGATTTGCTTCAGTTTTCGGTACTCCCTTAGCTGGAACCGTATTTGGTCTAGAAGTTTTAGCGATTGGTAAAATTAATTATGACGCTCTTTTGCCTTCTTTAATTGCTGCGATAGTTGGAAATCAAGTAACCTTACTATTGGGTTTACATCATATAGCATACTTACACTCTCCCTCTATACCGCCGCTTACAATTTTGGCGCTGATTTATGCCATTATTGCAGGTGCAATCTTTGGAATAGTGGCAAGATTTTTTGCTCAAATAACTCACAAAATCAGCCACTTGTTTAAAGCCAAGATATCCTATCCTCCAATGCGTCCTTTGGTGGGCGGTGCGCTGATAGCAATAATTGTTGGATTGAGTGGTACAACTAAGTACATTGGGCTTGGTATTCCAACTATCGTTGATTCTTTCTCCACTCAGCTACCTCCTTGGGATTTTGCAGCAAAATTGGGTCTGACTGCTTTAACTTTGGGTGCTGGATTTAAAGGAGGAGAAGTGACCCCTTTATTTTTTATTGGTGCAACTTTAGGTAATACTTTGTCGTTGCTTTTGGCATTACCTGCACCACTATTAGCAGGAATGGGATTTGTGGGTGTCTTTGCAGGTGCAGCAAATACACCTTTAGCATCGACTCTAATGGGAATTGAGCTATTTGGTCTAGAATCGGGGGTATTTATTGCTATTAGCTGTGTAGTGAGCTACCTATTTTCAGGTCATTCCGGAATTTATACTTCACAGCGTATTGGGTTGAGTAAATACTCTGCTTTATATTTAGAAGAAGGGGTGACTTTGGCTAATTATGGACGAGAAAAAGTTAAGCCAAAAATTGATTTACCTGATGATGGCAAAGAAAGAGGAAGTGGAAGCATCTAATTTCGCCACTAATAATTTCAATTACAGCGACCAGATGTTAATTTTTCTAACCATCTTGATGCTTCGTTATAAGATTTGAACTGGCTTTCACTGACACGAAACTCTTTAGTGTGAACCATTCTTTTTCCCTGAACCCATTTCGTACCGTGGTATTTGTGCAGCAATTCATGATACAACACAAACTCAACTACAAATTCAGGTACTTTAGCATTATCAAGAGTCAAGCTCATCACTATTTTATCTCTGGCTGACTCGTAGTGTCCTAATTTACGGTAAGTGTTAATTCGGCTCCATGCTAGACGTGGTTTGACAAGACTTGCTGCGAAATATTCATGATTGACTTTATCAAATAACTCATCTAGATTATAAAACTTGCCTTGGGGATTTTCTGCTACTACCTCAGCAATCAAATCAAGCTCTAACAATACAGCAATATATTCTTCTGTACTGGCAAATGATCTGATGAGTCGTGTATTATCTTGACTCTTGCCAAAAAGAGCAGATTCCACTAACGCTTGTAAAACTGCTTTTGGTGCATTTATAAACCCCTCACTAATCATGATATCCGCTGCGTTTACAGACCTTTTACTCTGATATAGCCCAGCTAAATTAGTTATTTCAATCATTACTTGGAGTGATTTTTGACCATGTATAACCAGAAGTTTTTTAGCACTTTCCAGCAAATAGCCAGTAGTTTTCAGGTGAAGTTGTAGGTATTGTTCATCTGTCAAAAACTTGAGCCATGAGTAGATTTTACGAGATGAACTCGTCAGGTTTGATGGCGTTGCTTGTTGATTAGAACAGATTTTTTCAATTGTTGTTACTATTTGAATTAAAGTCTGATTCAGTTGTTGTATTTGATCTGACTCATAATTAGGATTTGAGGCTAAACGAAAAATTTTCTGTAATATACTATTTTGTTGTAATTTGATGTTTTTAAGTCGAATACTTTCAACGTTCATTTTAGTTTTGTAACTATAAGGAATATACCAGTTCTCACACCTCAATATTACTATTTGAGCTGAGGCAATGATTCCTTATAAGGAAAACGACAGTCAGGACAGAAACCAGAGCGATGCAATTATTAGGATTAACACTGTTGTTACCTAGTTATCTGAAGTATCCTTTCTATCTGTCTACGGTTACGACGATCTATCAATTGTCTGAAAGATGATTTTATCTAAAGTGGTTTTCAGATAACACCAGATGAAGCACGAAATAATATTTTTGATTTGTAAAAGATTTAGATAAGCCAGGTATAACCTGGCTTGAAAACCGAGATTTATTCTTAAAACAAATACTAACAGACCTTTATCACAACAACCAATAGATATGAAACAGCACCTATAAGAAAAACCAAGGAGGGTAGGGGCGCAAAGCCATACATGTCAACTTAAGGTAAAAGCGAGTCCAACAAGCTTTTACAGATTGTCTCGTTCCCAGTCGGAGACTGGGGAGGCTCCGCCTTCCTAACTCGCAGCAGCCCAATGAATAGCATTTCCAGCCTCTGGGCTGAAAATGAGGTTTTAAAGGAGTTTTAGCTTAATTTGACACCAATGGGCGCAGAGTAGCTCTTTCAAAAGGTGACTCATCCTGAGTGGACGGAAATACAAGGGACGGGCAAGATGCCATCCCACACAACCAGCCTTCGTCATCCCGCTTTCTCTGCAACACCGATAAAATCTCTACTTTCCTCTCTGCGTTCTCTGTGTCTCTGCGGTTCCATAAATCACTTTTAAACCGCAGAGGCGCAGAGAACATAAAGAAAACCTACGCTATTGTATTTATTTAAGTTTTTCGTGAGCAGCCAAAATAATTTTTTCAGTTTCTTCCCAGCTAATACATTTGTCAGTTACAGAAATACCATATTTTAATTCTTCTTTCCCAGTAATTGGTTGACTACCTTCATACAAATGCGATTCCAGCATCATGCCAACTATTGATGTATTACCATCCACTATTTGCTGAATAATATTTTCTAAGACAGCACCTTGTAATTTGTAATCTTTATTGGTATTTCCGTGGCTACAGTCAATAACAATTCTCGGTGGTAAATTTGCTTGTTTTAATTTCTCTTCTACCAGTTTGACATTTGCTGCATCAAAGTTGGGTTGACTACCACCCCTTAAAATTACGTGACCGTAGGCATTACCTTTAGTTTGAAAAACGCTGACCTGTCCGTTTTGATTAATTCCCAGAAAATTATGCGGGTTTCTAGCTGATTGTAGGGCATTCAGAGCTACTTGAATATTGCCGTCAGTACCATTTTTAAAACCCACGGGCATCGAAAGTCCGCTTGCCATTTCGCGGTGAGTTTGTGATTCGGTTGTGCGTGCTCCAATGGCAGACCATGTAATCAGTTCACTAATGTATTGAGGTATGATTGGATCTAGTGCTTCTGTACCAGCAGGTAATCCCAACTCTGTAATTTTTAATAATAGATCCCGTGCAATTAATAACCCATTCTCTACATGGAAAGAATCATCCATATCTGGATCGTTAATTAACCCTTTCCAGCCTACGGTTGTTCTTGGTTTTTCAAAGTACACTCGCATAATTAGTAGCAGGTTATCCTGGACTCGCTCGGCCAATATTTTCAACTTCTCAGAATATTCGAGCGCTGCTTTTGGGTCGTGAATTGAGCATGGACCAACTACTATAAATTTTCTACGATCCTGAAAATCCAGAATCTGTTCTATTTCCTGCCTATATGCTAAAACTCTTTGTTCGGCTAATTGTGTTAAAGGTAATTTTGATTTAACTTCATTAGGAGTTAATAAAATGTGATCGTTCTCAATGTTAGCGTTGTCGATATTACTATTAAATAATTTGTTGTGCATGGGGATGCTCTGGCAATTTTATTTACGCACTTCAACTCAAAAGTGTAACACAAACACATGAGATTTTAAAATAGCTTATTTTTTACTTGACAAATTTCTAGTTAAACTGTAGATGAGTTAGATAATAACTAAAAAAGGGGAAATATTTTTCCCCTTTTTCTTTGCTATTGGACTACTGCCTCAGTGATAGTGTATATCTTTACTGCCATACAAACACTTTAGCTTCGTATGGTCCCAAGTCAGTTATGATGCCATCATCACCAGCTTCGACATCATAATTGCCTGTCCACTCGTGCCATGTACCAGCGCTAGGAAAGTTCGGAACATGATAGTCAGCTAGGAAGTTTTCTGAGAAATTTGCTATTACGACTACACGAGAACCTTCATCATTCCAACGAGTATAAGCTAATACTTTTGCCTCTGGATTTTCGTGGATAAAATCAATATTTTCTGTGTAAAGGGCATGATTGCTTTTACGCAGGTTAGTTAAGCCTTTGTATGATTCAAATAAACCACGATTTAGATCGTTACCTAACAGCGTCCAATCGATTTTGGATGATTCAGGTTGTTTAGGTTTATACTCGCCGAATTCCTCTCCCATCCAAATCAAAGGTACTCCAACAGCAGTCATTAGGATGGCTACTCCTAATTTAGCCCGCCTAAAGGCTTCTTCGTCAAAAATTTCACGGTTCCCCAGTTCTACCATGACATGGTTATGGTCATGGTTGGTAAGATAATTTACTACGTTGGTGGCACCCAAGAAGCCTTGGCGCTTACAGTCAATGACATCTTTTAGACGCTCTAAATCAAATGTATCACCGCAGATATGTTCTAAAATGCAGTGATAGAAACTGTCATGCCAGCAACCATCCATTGGCCCATCTACATTGGTAATGCTGGTAGTTTCAGGAATGTGCTCGGCAACGTTATAAAAAGGCTTCATGCTAGCAGTTTTTTTGGCTTCCTGAACAATCCAGTGCATGAAATCGTAGTTGGCAATTTGCCGCGCTGCATCATAGCGAATACCATCAAGATGATATTCTGATATCCAGAAACGGATTGTTTCACCAATAAATTTCCGTGCTGGATAAACATCTAAATTTTCGTCGTAATGCTCGTAATTAAACTCGGGACCCCAGTTATTATCAGGATCGCGAGGTTCGTGATGATACCAATAATCGTGGTCAATTTGTGTTAACGGACTAGATGCTTCTGAGTGGTTATAAATACCGTCAATAATTACACGAACACCTCTGGCATGACACTCGTCAATCAATTTTTTTAACTCAGCAGTAGAACCATAACTAGATTCTGTTGCAAAGAAGTGGCGGGGGTTATAACCCCAACTATAATCACCAGGATATTCTTTAAGTGGCATCAACTCAATAGCGTTGATTCCTAGTTCACACAAATAATCTAATTTTTCAATGACATGTTTGTATTTGCCTCGTGCATAAGGATCATCCTCGCCACCAGAAAAGTCACCAACGTGCAATTCATAAATTACCAATTCGTGGTCAGCAGGTAAAGGTTTATCATCATGTTGCCAAACGTATGTATCGGTAATCCTTTCACCATCTTTAACCCGGACAATACTATCATCTTTTCCACTCAGTTCATCTATATCAGTTGCATAAGGGTCTGTGACATCAACCCATTGTTCTGGTTCAAAAAACCATGAATTTGACTGGATACGGAATTTATATTTATAAACGCCGTCTTCTAGTTCAACACTTGTGCGAAAATAACCATCATCACCTTTTTCCATTGGAATTTCTTGCCAATCAGAAAAAGAACCAATTAATGCGGCTCCTTTGTTGTAAGGTGCAAATAAATTAAATTCAATTGGCTTTGCCATAGAAGTGTTTGTAATATCAAGGGTTGATAGAAGTATTCTCTGATGCTCAATTGAATTTGCAAATCGCTCTAGAGAAAGAATTAGATAAGGTGTGCTTCTATCTTCAGGTATAATTTATAAATATTTTACATAAATTAACTGATTATTTTATTATTGACTGTTTATAGTATTTGTTGATTGGCTTAAATCCAGATTTACCATAGAGTATATTTTGCAAGTAATACTACTAAAATTAAAATTCCCTTGTATCAGATTGCAAAATTCACTAAATCAATCAATAGATTTCTATTAACTACTAATACAGCAGATAGTCGGTAAAATAAGATATTTTGTTGCCAAATATCTACTGATTCAGATTACTCTATTTTACCGTGAGTTTGTTGCAGATAACTTAACAACCAATTCGCTGCCGTGGCTCTGCGAGTTTGCCGAGGCCCAAATTCACCAATTTTATAACCTTTAAAACCAAGTTTTTCTTTGAGCATTTGTTTATTTTCAGCAGGAATGGAACGAGTCAACTTGACTGTTGCGGGACGAGATTCTATGAAATTTGGTGGTTGTGGGTACTCATCTTGCCATTCTGGTGCAACTAGGCTGATGTCCCATTGTGCAGTTGAGGAATCATAGCGATAACCTAAATAATGCCATAGCAACTGATTGACTGTGGCATCATCAAGTTTCTCGTCAAGAATTGCCCAAATTGTTTCTGTATTGAGTGGTGGCAGGTTAGACATAAGCAATTCAAAATTCTAAGTTGAATAACTGATTACTGACTAATTAAATTCACTACAGCAGTAGGTGTTGAAAAATCAATACGGTTCAGTTAAAAAAAATGTAGGTTGGGTTAAGCAAAGCGTAACCCAACAAAGCCACAGAAATGTTGGGTTTCGTTCCTCAACCTAACCTACACAGTTTAAGATTTTTGACGCTAACTGAACCTTATTGATTGAAAAATACTTTATCACTACTCTGCGACACTCCCAAAGAGAGGGATGATTTTATTTTTATCTACACCTACTGGAAGATTTATCCGCCACAAGCATTAGACAAACTACTAAAGTGACCGTAAATAAGGAGATTCGCCAACTCAGGAGGAAAATTATGGGAATAGGGGATATGTTCAGAAATATAGTCGGTGGCAAGCAGAAACAACGTGATGAAGAATGGGATAATCGCGATCGCCAGTACAGACATCGCAGTGATGATGACGATGACCGCGAGTACAGACATCGCGGCGATGATGACGACGAAGACCGTGAGTACAGACATCGCAGTGATGATGATGAAGACGAAGACCGGGATTAATTTCGCAATTTGGAGTTAAAAACAGATTGTGTATACACAAACTAGGTAGACTGGAAATCGTAAAGATTAGACCAGTCTATGCAGAATTCCACAGCACTGCCAAAGATCATCCGCGCCCATGTATTCATTTCTGGCCGAGTCCAAGGAGTGGGTTATCGCTACGCGACTGTGGACACAGCTAGCCAGTTGGGATTAACTGGTTGGGTGCGGAATCTCCCTGATAATCGAGTAGAAGCAGTCTTTGAAGGGGCGCGAGAGGTTGTAGATGATATGGTTCGCTGGTGTCACTCTGGGCCACCTGCTGCTGTAGTTAAAGATGTTGTGGTTGAGTATGAAGTACCGGAAGGGTTGCGGGGATTTGAAGTTAAGCGGGTTGAGTAAATAGTTGGTCATTGGTCATTGGTCACTTGTACTGAGCGTAGCCGTTGGCGCAGCCTCTCCAAGAGTTGTATTGGTCATTGGTCATCCACTAAGGACAAATGGCAATCAACCGCTATGGTGAAGTGACTTGTATGCTCGTGGGGTTTTTCCTGTCCATCGCTTGAAGGCGCGGTGGAATGCACTCGGTTCAGAAAAGCCACATCATGTATTGGTGTAGATGATTGGTCTTTAAAGACGCGATAAATCGCGTCTCTACATCAGGGTTTTGGGCTTATCTGAACTGTATTGGGTTAGAAACCACGTCTACACAAACAAAACCCACGGAGATGGGTTTTAAACCCTGAATTTTTTCTTACTTTGCCTGGTAACCGCGTACTCCTAGGTCGAAGTAAGCTACACGCAGTGTGCCGCAGGCAATTCCATTCGCTTGGGCTTAAGTTGACTAATCTATAACCAAAACAGCAGAACCTTCAATTTTCCCACTACGAAGAGCATCCAGAGCCTCATTCGCTTGAGTCAAGGGAAAGGCATTTACCTCTGTGCGAATCGGAACTTTGGGGGCTAAAGTCAGAAATTCTTCACCATCTCTGCGAGTTAAATTAGCAACAGACCGCAACACTCTTTCTTCCCAAAGAATGTCATAGGGAAAAGAGGGAATATCGCTCATGTGAATCCCTGCACAAACTACGACACCGCCTTTGGAAACTGCACGCAAAGCAGCTGGCACTAGTTTCCCCACTGATGCAAAAATAATCGCTGCATCCAAAGGTTCTGGAGGTAATACATCTGAGTCACCTGCCCAAGTTGCACCCAATTGACGGGCAAACTCTTGTCCCTCAAGGTCGCCAGAACGAGTAAAGGCAAAAACTTGACGCCCTTGATAACGAGCCAGTTGAATCAAAATATGGGCAGATGAACCAAAGCCATAAAAACCCAGTTTTTCGGCTTCACCTGTCATTCTGTAAGCGCGATAGCCAATTAAGCCACCGCACAACAGGGGTGCAGCTTGCAAATCAGGAAAGCTAGGGTCTAGGGGAAAGCAAAAGCGATAATCGGCAACGGTGTATTCTGCATAGCCGCCGTCAAGATTGTAACCAGTGAATTCGGCATAATCGCAAAGATTTTCACGATCGGAAAGACAGTAGCGGCAGCGATCGCCACAAGTATAACCTAGCCAAGGAACACCAACTCGTTGACCAACACTAAATTTATCAACGCTCTCGCCCATCGCCTCTATAGTACCGACAATTTGATGCCCAAGTATTAGAGGTAGTTTAGGGTGTGTCAATTCTCCATCAACTATATGCAAATCTGTACGGCAGACAGCGCAAGCATGAACACGAATCAGTACTTGCTCAGGATTGGGTTTTGGGACTGGCAATTGGACTAACCGTAGGGGTTGATGCGGTGCTTCCAGAATCATTGCACGCATAAGCGATTCCAAATTTTTTAACTAAATGGTGGCAAGTAACCTGTCTGTGAAGCTGATATCAGAATTTGTGGTTTATTTATTTTATATTTGCTTTGCGATCGCTCGCACCCATCACCATAAAAAAGTACTCAGGATTTTTGCCCGCTAACCATAGTTGGTATTTGAGATAAAAGTCTGATGGCAGCAAAATATCTAACTTATTGCATTTGATTTTAATATTCTTGTGTAATGGTATGTGATTTGATGGCTATAGCTTTCCACATTACCCAGCTTCTATCCAAAATTCCTATGTATAAATATGCTAGAAACTAAATCAAGTCCTCATACAGATACAAACACATCAACCAAAGCTGATACCTTAGCTGGCTCTGTTGTTTCCTCTTCTGCTCCTCAGAAAATCTACGATGTTGTAGTGGTTGGCGCTGGGCCTATTGGGTTAGCAACTGCTATTGGCTTACGTAAACGTGCTATTGAAAATGTTCTTGTCATCGATCAAACTCGCGCCTTTCGTCAAGTTGGACAAACATTGGATCTTCTCCCCAATGGATTACAAGCTCTCAAATATTTAGATTCTAACGCTTACGAAGAAGTCAAAAAAACTGGACTTGGTTTATTGAATCCCAAGCAGTCTAATGACCAGAAAACTGTCGAACCTACTCAAGGGCAACAACCTCCAAAGACTTCACCCCAATGGGCTTACAAAGATTTAAAAGGGCAGATAATTCGGTCAACCTCGCTTAGTTTCGATGACTGGTTTAAAGATTATGGCGAGGGTCGAGTGTCAATTTCTTGGTACAATTTGCAGACAACCCTCAGACAGCTACTTCCCCAAAACCGAGTTAAAGCTAATCACCGTTGTGTTAATGTTGTGAATGAGTCGGAAAACGGTTGTGTCCGGATAGATTGTCTAGCTGACACAGAAATAGAAGCCAACCCCTATGCGTATTGGATAGATGGGCAGAAAGATAATGACACACAGCCCCAAACCTCAGATATTGCCCCCCAAGAAATCGCAACAAAATCGATTAGAGCTAAACTAATTGTTGCAGCAGACGGGATTAATTCTACAGTTCGTAGGCTACTTTACACAGATAGTGAATACCATGATTTTGCCCGGCCTGAATACTCTGGATTTGCAGCTATATTTTGTATGGAAATAGCTGAGATAGCAAAGGAACTGTGGACGAAATTAAAAGAAGATTTCTTTCAAGACTCACCACTTGTAACAATCACTAATGATGAAATATCTGGAAATTATGTTTGTATAAAGAACATCAGGATCATTTTATTTCGTAGACCAACTGGTGAACTAGGGTACATAATACATCTTGCTTTGCCTTTAGACTCATTGCAAGGAAAGTCTGAAACTTCTTTAATTGACTTAGCTTTGCAGGAGTTGCAGAAGGCAAACTTTCCTAATGCACTGAAGCAATTAGTACGTATATCTCCTCCTGCAAAGATGCAGCAACGTCCATACTATATTCACCGCGCTACGATTTCGGATTCTCTACAAGTTTCTAACAATCCTGAAGGTAATCCTGGCAAAATTCCACCAGCCTGGAGTGTCGGACGAATCGTCTTAGTTGGCGATGCTGCACATGGAATGCCTCCCTTCATGGCTCAAGGAGCTAATCAAGGACTTGAAGATGCGCTAGCAGTTGCAACACTAATCGCTAAAATTGCCGAGGAGAATAACTGGGATGATACGCAAGCTATAGCCAAAGCCTTTGAGAAATATGAGTGTCTTCGTCGCCCATTGATAGCATACATCCAACAGGCAACATTAGAGCGATCGCCCTATTCTTCAGACAAACAGTGGCAGGAATATAACCAACAGGTATATCGCCGCAATTTCGCTCAATTCATAGAGGCGCTGTTGTAAGTACATAGAACAGGAGGCAGGTAACTAATTGCTAGAGTGAACATAGTAGTTTACCGCCTGTGAAAAATTTTGATTACAATGCAGATGTCCACTAGGCGGCGTGCTGTCTATCCACGTAAATCCAGAAGATAATCGATGAGTAATCAACTACAAGACTACAATCCTAGCGGCGTCGGTGAAATAAATGGCAACCTCTTAGGTTTACCCTGCGATTACGAGTCTGCAAACCTGATTGTCTTTGGTGTGCCGTGGGAAGTCACAGTTTCCTATGGTGCTGGCACTGCTAACGGCCCACAGCGAATTCTCGATGCTTCGACTCAACTGGATTTGTTCGATTTTGATAACCCTGATGGTTGGAAGCAGGGAATTTTCATGGTGGAAATTCCCCAAGATATTTTAGAGAAGAACACATACTACCGCACTTTGGCAGCAAAAATTATTGAGCGATTAGCTCAAGGGAAAGAACTCTCAGATACACCAGATTTAACTCCTGTTTTGACAGAAATTAATCAAGCTGGTGAACAGGTTAATCAATGGCTGTTTGAAAATTGTCAAGAAGCAATTAATAATGGTAAGCGAGTTGCAGTCATTGGTGGAGATCACAGTTCGCCTTTAGGTTATTTTCAAGCATTAGCAGCTAAATACCCAAACTATGGCATTTTGCACATTGATGCCCACGCAGATTTACGCGATGCTTATGAGGGATTTGAGTTTTCCCATGCGTCGATTATGTTTAATGCGATGAAAATACCGCAAATTTCCAAGCTGGTGCAGGTGGGTTTGCGTGATATTAGTCATGATGAAGTGCAAATGATTGACCAATCTGATAGTCGCATTATTGCTTATTACGACCCAGCTATTAAGCAAAAGCTTTACTCTGGAACAACTTGGATTGATTTATGTCGAGAAATTATCAGTCATTTACCTGAGTATGTTTACATTAGCTTTGATGCAGATGGTCTAGATCCAAAACTCTGTCCGAGTACAGGTACTCCTGTTCCAGGTGGGTTGGAATTAGAGCAAAGTTTTTGTCTGTTCCGGGAATTGGTTAATAGTGGGAGAAAAATTATTGGCTTTGATATCTGCGAAGTTGGTGATGCAGAGTGGGATGGTAATGTTGGAGCGCGGGTAGTTTACAAGCTGGCAAATTTAATGGATTTATCTCAGCAGAGTTGACAAGTAGCGATGTTTCCGATGGTCACTGGGTCATTGAGCGAAGTCGTACCACTTGCCTACGGGACGCTACGTGAACGTGGAAGCAAGCTACGCGCAGCGTCTCGTAGAGAAGCGCGGCAATCCCAAAGCGCAAGCGAATTGCTACCCTGCGGGAACGCTTCGCGAACATTCCACTTCGTTGCATTCGCAATGACATATCGTAAGTGATTTACCGAACTTGATATTACTCGAAGTGTCGAGTTCAGAACTCGGAAGTTGCACCTTTTAACTCGAACTGTCGAGTTAAAAAGGTAATTGCTTTGTCTTTTTTGAGAATTGGTCAATAGCGATCGCAAAATTATTTACTTTAATATCTGTAAAGTTAGTAATCCTGAATGGGATAACAATGTAGATGCACGGCTTGTTTGCAAGCTGGTGAATTTGATGGATTTATCTCGGCAACAAACCGCAGTTTGATCCCAGAGAATAAATAAATACTCTCCCTTTGGGCTTTTTTTTTGGGAAAATTAACTTATATACTCCTATACAGCTATTTAATCAAGTAGATTCAAGAATATGTCTAATGCGGTTAAAGTATTTTTTTCCTATTCCCACAAAGATGAAGCGTTGCGAGACGAGTTGGCAACTCATCTGAGCATGATGAAACGTCAAGGAGTTATTGAGGCTTGGCACGATCGCGAAATCAGTGCTGGGAGTGAATGGGCAAATGCGATCGATGACAATCTGGAAGTTGCAGATATCATTCTGCTACTGGTAAGTGCTAACTTTCTGGCTTCAGATTACTGCTACGACAAAGAAATGACACGGGCAATGGAGCGACATGAAACGCGGGAAGCTCGGGTAATTCCGATTATTCTTAAGCCGTCAGACTGAAATGGTGCGCCTTTTGGTAAACTGCAAGCACTACCCAAAAATGCTAAACCTGTCACCACCTGGCAAGACCAAGATGAGGCTTTTTTAAATGTCGCTCAAGGGATTCGCAAGGTAGTTGAGGAAATAGCGAAATCTAAACCCTCCTCCTCAACAGCTTCTGGAACTACTACACCCGCGACTTCTAGCCCTGCTGTAACGAGTGGGGGTTTAACTGAACGCCAGCGTCGCCGATTAGAGCAAGAACGGGATTCACTGCAACAACAGTATGACCTGGCTAGCACAAAATTAGGTCGGCTGCGCCAAGCTTACGCCATTGAAACAGATGTATCTACAAAATTGAAGCTAGAAATGCAAATTCAGGAAGCCGAAACAGAACAAAATAGATTAGATCGGCAGCTTGAAGAAATCGAGCAAAAACTTTTGTAGTTATATTTTAAAACAGCGACAGTATCGCCATGCCCCCAATGAAGTCTATTGAAGTTTTTATTTCTTACCATCAGAAAGATGAAGAACTATGCAAAGAGTTAGAGACGCATCTAGCGGCTTTGCGTCGGGAAAACATTATTACAAGTTGGAATAATCGCAAAATTGTTGCTGGGCAAGAAATCACAGGTGAAATTGACGAGCATCTAAACCAAGCTGGATTGATTTTGTTGCTAATTAGCCCTGATTTCATGAATTCTGACTATCATTGGACAGTTGAAGTTACGCGAGCCTTAGAGCAGAATGCAGCGGGGAAGGCTTGTGTTATCCCAGTGTTGCTACGCTATGCGGATTGGAAAACTCCTCCCATTGATCAACTGTCTCCACTACCTAGTAATATACCGATAAAAGCCTGGAATGATCGAGATGAGGCATTCTTGGAGGTTGTTAAAGGAATTCGAGAGGCGGTGCAATTAGTTGCTAACTCGAATTCCTCACCCGCTAAACAAACAACACAAGAACTGGAAGAACGTCAATATCAAGTCACAAGCCTGATAAACGAAGCAGATCGTTTGCACGAAGCTAAAAAGTTCGAGGAAGCAGCCGTGCAGTACAAAGCAGCTCTCTGTCTTGACCCGAACTCTGTACTCGCTCAGAATAACCTGGGGTTTGTTCTTAACGAGCTAGGTAGGCTAGAAGAAGCGATCGCCGCATATCAAAAAGCCCTGCAATTCGACCCAAACTATGCAACCAGTCACAATAACCTGGGGAGTGCGCTGAAAAAGCAAGGGAAGTTGGAAGAAGCGATCGCCGCATATCAAAAAGCCCTGCAACTTGACCCAAACTATGCAACCGCTCACAATAACCTGGGGTTAGCGCTGTCCGAACAAGGAAAGCTAGAAGAAGCGATCGCAGCTTACCAAAAATCCCTGAGCCTCGACCCAAACGATGCAACAATTCACAATAACCTGGGGTATGCACTTTCCCATCTAGGTAGGTTAGAAGAAGCGATCGCCGCCTACCAAAAAGCCCTGCAACTTGACCCAAACGATACAACAATTCACAATAACCTGGGGTTAGCGCTGTTCAAACAACGGAAGCTAGAAGAAGCGATCACCGCCTACCAAAAAGCCCTGCAACTTGACCCAAACGATCCAACCAGTCACAATAACCTGGGGTTAGTGCTGTCCGAACAAGGGAAGCTAGAAGAAGCGATCGCAGCTTACCAAAAAGCCCTGCGCCTCGAGCCAAACGATGCAACCAGTCACAATAACCTGGGGTATGCACTTTCCGAACTAGGCAGGCTAGAAGAAGCGATCGCCGCTTACCAAAAAGCCTTGCACCTCAACCCAAACTTTGCAACAATTCACAATAACCTGGGGTTGGCGCTGTTCAAACAAGGGAAGCTAGAAGAAGCGATTGCAGAACTGGAAAGAGCTGTTCACCTCAATCCTAATAGCACTCTTTTTCGTGAAAACTTAGAAATTTTTAGGAATTAAGAAGAAGGGTTTTTAGAGGCGTTTATTTGGTTAGTAGAATATTCTCAGTTTTATTCATGTTAATGGTGTGTGATCGCCTGTTGTTGATGATGCGATCGCTCCCCTTCAAACCTTCATCATTCCAGTTCGAAACTCGGAAGTTGCACCTTTTAGCATAAACTGTCGAGTTAAAAAGGCGAAGCCGATTAGCCCGTCGTAGGCATCACTTATAGTCTTGTGTACATTGCGTATTTGCAGAATGATTTAGCACAAAAAATCTTTCCTAGTTGTCCAGGCGCGGATAAGCATTACCATTGAAACTAAAGTCTCAAAGAAAATTATGTTAGATGAAGCAAATCTTGAACAACGTTTAGCGACTCTTGAACAAACAGTTGCAGATATCAAACATCGAGTCATTGATGCGCCTACCTATAGTAATTGGCTAGAAAAGGTTATTGGCTCAATCTCTGATGAACCAGCATTTTTGGAAGCTTTAGAGTATGGTCGGTCATTACGCCACGCTGACATATTTACAGAAGAGACTGGCGAACAACTGTGAGATATCTACTGGACACTGACCATATCAGTTTTCTTCAAAGACGCTCAGGAACAGAGTAAAGATTTACTTTCAACCTTCACTGTTTAACTTCTGAACTCGAAGCTTGCACCTTGGAACACGATCTGTCGAGTTAAAAGGGCGATCGCCCCATCTCTGAACTCGAAGCTTGCGCCTTTGAACTCGGAAGTTGCACCTTTTAGCATGAACTGTCGAGTAAAAAGAGCGATCGCTTGACCTTTGACCCTCGAAGTTGCACCTTTAACCCTCGAAATTGCACCTTTGACCCTCGAAGTTGCACCTTTGACCCTCGAACTTGCGCCTTTGACCCTCGAAGTTGCACCTTTAACCCTCGAACTTGCGCTTTTAACCTACATTCCGCAGGTGAGTTAGCAAAGCGCTTATCCTAAATCGTCTCACCGCTGAAGATTCATTTTATAAATCATTTCTTACAGTTGTGTTAAATCAATAACTTTATCAATCCGAAAATTATTAATCCAATCAGACAGAGTGTTTGCCAAAAGAGCAGATTCTTCAGGAATTTGCTCAAGTAAGCTGAAAATCAGCTTTTCATCAGTACAAAGTGCCGCTTGGTGTAGCTGTGTCACCCACTCAGTGGGCATCTGAGCCAGAATCTTTTCTAATGATAAAAGTTCAAGGTCTAAATTTTCTGCAATTTGGTTTGTTTCGAGGCGTTCCTGTTCATACACATAACGCACCCCCAAATATTTAGACATCATATTCAAGATTACTTCCTCTCGAAAGGGCTTACGCACAAAATCGTTACAGCCTGCCGATAAAACCACAAACCGCTCCTCGTCAAAAGCACTAGCAGTTAGAGCAATAATGACAGTAGCTTGACCTTTTAAAGTAGCTCTGATTTGTTTAGTAGCTTCATACCCATCCATTACAGGCATTCGCATATCCATAAAAATCAGATGGGGTTCCCAAGTTTGCCAGAGAGCGATCGCTTCTTGACCGTTAGCTGCTGTCAGAGTTTCAAAACCAATACTATTAAATAACTGCCTTAATAAATCGCAATTGTCTTCGCGGTCATCAACTATCAGAATTCTGTATACCGGTTGCCCTGGTTTCAAACCAATTACTCTGCGTTTAAGTGTTAATGGTGCAATTTCAAATGACTCTGCAAGTTCAATTTTGATATCGAAGTAGAAAGTTGAGCCACAGCCGACTACAGTATGAACTCGGATATCGCCACCCATTAACTGCACAAATTGACGGCTGATTGTTAATCCTAGTCCTGTGCCTTCTCTCACTTGTCTAGCACTTGCAGTCTGAACGAAAGGCTGAAATAAATTATCTAATTCCTCGGTGGCAATTCCCAATCCTGTATCTTCAATTTCAAAGGTAATCAGGGATTGGGGATTGGGCACAAGAGGCAGAGGGGTAGAGGGGCAGAGGGGCAGAGGAGAAAGACTTACTGCAACTTCTCCCCTGCTCCCCTGCTCCCCTGCTCCCCTGCTCCCCAAGCTTACCCGCAACGTCACTCCTCCGGTATTGGTAAATTTGATGGCATTTCCCAATAGGTTGATCAGCACTTGTCGGAGCTTACTTTCGTCTGTGAGGATATATTGGTGCAAATTCGGGGCAAGTTCAAATGAGAGTGATAACTTTTTGTCATTGGCTCGTACCTGGAACATCTGTTGCATTTCTTGCAATAATCTATACAAATCAAAGGATGTAGGGTTAAGCACAATCCGTCCAGCTTCGATTTTGGACATTTCCAGCACATCGTTAATTAAGTTGAGCAGGTGTTCTCCACTACGATTTATCGTTGCTAAAGAGTCTCGCTGACGTTTGCTGAGGGTAGTGTCTCGTTCCATTAACTGGGCAAAACCCAAAATGGCATTGAGTGGCGTTCGCAGTTCATGGCTCATGTTGGCTAAGAAGGCGCTTTTTGAACGGTTGGCAGTTTCGGCGGTTTCTTTGGCAATCCGTAGTGCCTCCTCGGCTTTGTGCCGCGATCGCCCTATGGCTATGAGTTCGCTCACCAATTGCAGTAAGTTGATTTCCTCTTGGCTCCAAGTTTTAGATTTGTTAACAGCATCTAATTCCAGTAGTCCAACGACTTTGCCAGCGTAAATCATCGGGACAGCAACTACAGATTTAATTAATTCTCTGTGGGTTAATTCTGTCTCGGCTCTCGCCTCTGGTGAAATATCTGCAATGCGAGACGCTTGTAAACCTTGGATAGGATTACCATTAAGAATTTGATTGTAAAACCAGGGCAACGGCTCAGATGAAGCGGTGTTGTTTAATAATAGTCTGTTGCTAGGCTCATACCACTCATGAGCCATCTGAAATTGCTGTTGTGGCTCGTGATATTCAAAGATACAGCTGCATTCAGCTCCCATAAATTCGGCGATCGCTTGCAGTGTAAAATTGATTGCGGTGTCTGCATCCTGGTCGATAAACTGGCGAGAAATGCTGTTTAGCAGTCTGTCTACCTGAGCGCGGTGCCAAAGTGTGGCTTCAACTTGCTTACGTTCAGTCAAGTCTTGCACCAACCCTTGAATAAGTGTGCGTTCACCCAACTTAAATACAGTTAACCACACCTCAGCCGGAAAATCTGTACCATCGGCGCGACGGTGAACCCATTCAAAACGATGTCTGCCTTGCTCGTAGGCGATGGCAATTTGTTCACCGGCTAAACTAGCAGAAGTTTGACCATTTGGTTGAAATGGCGGTGAAAATTCACTTGGATGCTTCTGCAAAAACTCTTGCCGAGAATAGCCGAATAGTTCTTCTGCTGCCCGGTTACAATCAAGGGGAATTCCGTTTTCCTGTAACATAACAGCAATACTGGTTGATTCGTAAAGAGCGCGAAATCTGGCTTCTGATTGTCGCAAAGATTCTTCGACAAGTTTGCGTTCGCGCAGCGCAGCTTGCTGTTCGCTAATATCTGTAATTACAGCATCTATACAGCCATCTTCAGCATTCCGTCTCAGTGATATTAGTCCCCAACCAAGAGATTTATCCCGACGACACAGTTGCAATTCAAAGTTACGTACTTCACCCTGCTGTGCCATTTCTGCCAACAGCTGTTGGCGATCGTTTGGATTCGCGTAAAACTCCGTCGTGAATTGCTTGCCAATGAGATCGGTGGCGGAACTATAACCCAAAATTTCGGCTTGGCGTTGATTAGCTTCCAGAAATAGCCCATCTTCTAAGCGAATGCGAGCAATCCCCACTTGAAAGTTTTCAAAAATGTTGCGATATTTCTGTTCGCTGCGACGTAGGGCTTCTTCTGCCTGTTTGCGCTCGGTAATATCGCGGAAGTACCAAATTCTACCGTAGTAATCTTCTGTTAGCGATCGCACAGATGCCGAATAGCGGTCTAAAGTCCGCCCATCTTTCAGGCGAATTTCATCCCGGCTGATTTGGTCTGGATGGGCGTAGAGATACTCAACTTTTGCCAGAAACTCCTGTGGCTGTTCCAGTTTATCGAGTGCTAATTTCAGTAATCGCCGATTGTTACCACTGACAAATATTTCTGGAATTTGCCATAACTTACAAAAACGCTGATTATAAGATACAACACGATTATTTTCATCAACGACTAAAATTCCATCAATTGAAGCTTCTTGTTGAGCTTTGAGTATGGCATTACTGCGGTGTAAATCTGCCTCTACTTGCTTGCGATCGCTAATATCAGTAACTACTGCTTCCATGCAGTTTTCTTCCAGATTCAAACGTAAAGAAAATAACCCCCAACGCACTTCTCCATCGCACCGACGAAACTCAAACTCGAAGTTATTGATTACACCTTTTTGTTGTAGTTCAGTTAATATAGAGGCGCGAACATCTGAATTTACATAAAAATCCGTGGTCAATTTTTCCTGAACTATGTCTGCGGCACAACTGTAGCCTAATAGCTCGGCCAAGCGTTGATTAGCATCCAGAATCAGCCCATCCTCAATCCGGCTACGGAAAATACCTACTTGAGAATTCTCGAAAAGGTGGCGAAACTTTTGCTCGCTCTTGAGCAAAGCTTTTTCAGCTTGTTTACGCTCTGTAATCACACGCGCAACGCTGATTAGTACCAAGTCACCATTGATATCATTTGTTGTAGCTAAATTCGTAGCTTGCCACTGCCAACTACCATCCTTGAGTCTAGCTCTATACTCAACTTCCAATCTCTCCCCTGTTGTTACTACCCTGTTGACTGCATCTAGACAACTTGGTAAGTCGTCAGGATGAAGAAAATCTGTAAATGCTATACCTTCTAACTCAGTGGTATCATAGCCTGTGAGCTTGGCTAAATTGGGTGAAATATAGCTGATTCGTCCTTCTAAATCAATCAGAGAAATAATATCATTAGAATTTTCTACAATGCGGCGGAACTTAACCTCGCTTTCGCTCAAGGCTTTCTCTACTTGCTGGCGTGCAGTAATATCCCGAAAGCTCCAAACACGTCCAATAATTTTACCTTCCTTCGATTGGGGTTGAGAGTAACGCTCAAAAACGCGTCCATCTTTCATCTCTACCAAATCAAAAGCTTCTTGTTCTGGGGACTCATAAAACAGTTCCTTGACTCTGGCAATAAACGCTTCAGAATCTCGCGTTTGTTCAGACATAAACTTGAATCGTTTATTGCTTTGAGAAGGTAGCAACAACGATTCTGGTATTGACCACATCTGGAGAAACTTTTGATTAAAGACTGCTACATTAAAGTCCTGATTTACAACTATAATTCCATCAGCTGTAGATTCAAGTGTTGCTTGCAAAAGAGACAAAGTTTCTGCTTGTTTTTGTTGTGCTAAGTAGCGTTCTGCTTCCCAGTGTTTTGCTTGAGTGACATCTCGAATTACTAGTATAGATGACCTGTCACCTCCTGCAAGTTCAACGCAGTTGCCTGATATTTCTAAAATTAAGGAGCGATGTCTGCCATCATGACATTCATATTCTTCTGTGATTTCATACTCTCCCCCTAGAACCCTCATATTTGGATAGGACTCTGGTGCAACGGCTTCACCAGCTAGGCTCAGAAATAACAAGTCACTCAGCTTGGCATTAAGAACTAAAATATGTGGTTGGTTGACCAGTTTGTCAAAAGCAGTATTGCACCATTGTATTTTGCCATCACTGCCAGTCCAGACAATAGCATCAGCGATCGCCCCCAGCGCCACCTCCATCTTGCCCAAAATTGCCCGTAATTGGTTGACCAAACTAGTCAAATTTATGCTCATCGGCAGACTCCTATTTTACAAGCAAGGGTAGAGATCAATTTCTGGTTTCTTTTTCTACCCATCTCTCCATTTCTTTTAAAGAGGACGCAACATGGCCATAAACACCCATTCTTCTTGATGTTTCTCTGCCATAATCAAATGCTCGGCTTCGATTTCTAGACCATCTTTGGTGATCCCAACTAAACGCAGTGGATGATTGAGAATAGTAGAATTTTCTGTTGAAAGAAAGCGGGAAAAACCAAGATGGTGCGGGGCATGAAAACCCTCTGGAATAACTACCGTAATAATTTGACCATTAATTTCAGCCATGCTCCAGCCAAAAACAGAAGTAAAGCGATCGTTTACATAAGTGACGAACCCTTGTTGATCTGTAATTACAACTGGCACGTCTATTTCTCGCTTCATGTCACTCAGGGTTTTCATCGCTGCTTCAGTCATAAAGTTGTGCTACGGTTGTCCCAAGAATAGATCACTTTTATTTTAATTGCTTAATTTTTTGATTTAGCCCCCGTTTCAGAGCTAAAACTGCCCCTAGAATGCCTATAGCTAATAAAAATCTCCTAAAATTAACTGTACAAGTACCTCTGTGACTAGCTTATGAGGTGCGATGCCTACGGTGAGTTGCACCAAGCCAGTTTCGTAGTCAGGCTAGTTTCTACAAGATAATAAGACTTTAAAATATTTATTAATAATAAATAGACAAAAAATGGTTATGTACATTCATACTAACTTAGTAAAAACCAACAAGAAAACTGTTTAAAATGTTTAGACATCTGCCCTCTGAATCTTATTAGTGAAACTCCTCACCAAAAGAAGCACTCCCAAGAAAGCTAGAAAAAGTAACTAGCATCCAGCCAAAACAAATATGCTTTTGGGTTTGCCAATCGTATCTACCTTCTATCGTCGGGATTGTGTTAGCTTCAACGATTTCTAATCCCCAGTAGCCCAACGCACTCATGCCAAACAACGTAGCGCTGACGATGGACAAATTAGCAATGATTTTTAGAATGTAATTGCTTAAAGTAGGCGGTATCTGAAAGGATTGTCTGTGACGATGATGGATAGTGAGTTCACTAGGAGCTACAACCTCTACATATCTTGGTTTTTGTTGAGTGAGTTGGGAGACAATTTGTTTATTATCAGTCATGGGTCGAACCTTAGCCGTTTGGTTGTAGCTAGATTAGTTTCAGTAATTATATTGTAAAGTTCCGTCCTAAATATGTGGTTAATTTTACATAAGATTATCACATTCAGAAAAGATATTGTAGTGATTAAGCGATCACAGATTTAGAAGTCCCAGTTCAGATAGAGGGACTCTCGGAAGTAGAGCCAAAACTAGATATACTGGGCTACCTCTTCATGCCTGTAGCCGTATTTCTATTGTCTCTAGCTGCAATTTTCATTAAATTGAGCGAAACCGAAATCAGTTCAAATGCTACAATTTTCAATCGATTTTGGATTGGCGCTGTTGCTTTTGGGTTATGGAATAGTATTCAGGCTAGGCGATACAAGCTATCGGCAGATTTCCCACTCCAAAAGGAATCGTACACAACCAGTGACATTATTCGTTTTGTGGTTTTAGCTATTATTAATATCGGTTCCTTACTCTCCTGGGCTTGGTCTATAAATCAGACCAGTGTTGTGAAAATACATGTTTATCGGAAGTGTTCCACTTTAAGTTCACGATCCACTAAACTTCAGAGTCAAGCAGCAATCAGTTGAAAAATCTATTATGTCAGATCAAACACGACCACCCACCAAAACGCAACAGGTGGTACAGGAAGCCGCTACTAAAGAGAATTCCGATATAACAACTCATACCATCTCGTCCCGACTGCTCAAGGCAATTCAAGCCCAGACCCCCAGCGAACTCCTTGCCAAGGCAAACTACATGAATCGCAAGCATGAACAGGGGAGCATTGATTTTACAGAGGGTGACGCCCACGAACTGCCTCCACTAGGCTTTGTGGAAGCCCTTCAGCGCTGGAGTATTCCGCAAAATGAGAGTTGGTTCGGTTACAAAGACAACCTCCCCCAGGCACGAGTCACTGTGTCAGAAGGTCTGAAGACGCAACGCGGGATCGCGATCGCACCTGAAGATATTTTCCTGACCAATGGTAGTCTGATTAGTCTGACTATTTGTCTTCAGATGCTGACCGAAATGGGAGATGAGGTGATTATCATCACCCCACCCTGGCTAAACTACAGGCGGATGATTCATGTCGCTGGTGCGGTTCCGGTTGGCGTTCCAGTAAATCCAACTACTTTTGATCTGGATCTAGATGCGATCGCAGCTGCCATAACTGAACGTACCCGAGCGATCGTTATCAATTCACCCCACAACCCCACAGGCAAGATTTTTTCAGCAACAACCCTACAGCAATTAGCAAGTCTGCTCACCAATGCCTCCAATCGCTACGGCAAACCAATCTACCTGATTTCCGATGAAACCTTCAGCCGCATTGTATTCGATCAACGAACTTGTCCTAGTCCCACCCAGTTCTACCCGTTTTCCTTCCTGATCTATGGCTACAGTAAAGTCTGGATGGCTCCTGGTCAACGCATCGGTTATATTGCCTTGCCACCCACAATGCCTGAACGTGACTCAATACGGCGCATAATTCGGACACTGCAAGGTAGTCCCTTTGGTTGGTGTTTCCCCAGTGCCCTGATGCAATACGCCCTCACTGATTTGGATGAACTCACCCTCGATCTGGATCATCTACAACACAAGCGGGATTGGATGGTGAAAGCGCTCCAGGAAATGGGTTACAAGTTGCAAATTCCGGAAGGGGCATTCTTTTTGTTAGTAGAGTCACCCTGGTCAGATGATTGTGCTTTTGCCGAGTTACTAGCAAGCCACGATGTTTTTGTGTTCCCTGGAACGCCCCAGGAAATACCGGGTTATTTCCGCATCTCTCTGACTGCCAACGCAGACATGATTTCCCGTGCCTTGCCAAAATTTCAAGTAGCTATAGAACACGCTACTGCCAAAGCATTTGGTGGAGTTTAGTCTGAAGTTTTTTCCCCAATATCAAATGGTAATACAACATTAGAAAATACTAGAGACATTCGGATGGCAACTTACAATAATATTCTGGAAGCGGTTGGCAGAACTCCCCTGATTAAACTTAATAGTATTAGTCAAGAAATTCAATCAATAATTTATAGCAAGGTAGAATACCTGAATCCGGGTGGTAGTACGAAAGATAGAATAGCTTTATCCATGATTGAAGCCGCAGAGAAAGCAGGAAAACTGCAACCCGGTGGGACAATAATTGAGGCAACAGCCGGAAATACGGGAGTTGGTCTGGCGCTAATCGCTGCGATCAAAATTATAAATAATTTTATCCAAAAAAAATCTAGTTAAATAGAATGAAAGATTTAGTTTTTTTAGCTGCTCATCAATTGGCAAATGCAATCCGCGATCGCCAAGTCTCTTCAACAGAAGTAATAGAAGCTTATTTGAGTCAGATTGCTCAATATAACCCAGGACTAAATGCGATTGTGACTTTGGATGCGGAAAATGCGATCACACAGTCGAAAGCGGCAGATAAAGCATTAGCTCAAGGAGAAAATTGGGGGATCTTACATGGAGTACCCGTAACTATCAAAGACACCCTCGAAACCAAAGGATTACGCACAACCAGCAGTTATCAACCCTTAGCTAATTATGTCCCCAAGCAAGATGCTACCGTCGTCGCTCGACTACGCGCCGCTGGAGCAATTATTTTGGCCAAGACGAATACACCACAACTAGCTGATAACTTCCAGACCAACAGTCCTCTGTTTGGTAGAACAAACAACCCCTGGAACCATAAGTGTACCCCAGGTGGTAGCACTGGGGGTGGGGCGAGTGCGATCGCTGCGGGATTATCCCCCCTAGAACTTGGTAGTGATATTGGTGGGTCAATCCGCGTTCCGGCTCACTTCTGTGGCATTTACGGCTTGAAACCAACCGAGCATCGAGTGTCAACATTTGGACATATTCCAGAGTTGCCAGGAACACCTAAAACCATTCGGCACTTACAGACAATAGGGCCTCTTGCCCGCTCTGTGGAAGACTTGCGATTGTGCCTGTCACTGATTCAATGTTCAGAACTGCGCCAGCCAGAGGTCATGTCGATATCTCAACAAGCCAACCCAGTGTCCACGCTACAGTCCTACCGCTACGCTTGGTCAGAAGGTTTTGGTGATATTCCAGCAACAGCCGAAACCAAAGCCACTCTAGAAAAACTAGCATCATCCCTAGCGGCTCTAGGGTGCTGTGTAGAGCAACACAACGAGCCGCCAAATTTTGATAGCAATGCGGTACGAAATACTTACCTCAACATTTATAATTTTGAATTGGGTTTATCACAACCAGACCTGACGCAAATTCAACAGCAACAAAACTATATTACCGCCCTGAGTGAGCGTGATACTTTAATTGCAACTATGGAAAATTTCTTATCAAATTGGGATGCTTGGCTGTGTCCAGTAGTACCAGTGCCTGCCTTCACCCATCGTCAGCCAGGAGAACCCATTGAGGTCGATGGTTGCGAGTTTTCTTATTTAGGAGCAATAGGTGCTTACACCACAATTTTCAACCTAACTGGCAACCCTGCTGTAGTAATGCCCTTTACCCAGTCACAAGATGGATTACCCATTGGTGTGCAGGTCGTAGGCCAACGTGGGAGTGATATGAAGCTGCTAGAAATTGCTGAAACATTAACTCAAGTAACTGGTTTTTTTCAACGCCCACCTGGATATTGAAAAGCGGTAAGTTTTTACAATTGATGATTTTACGTTACCCGACGAACGAGAAGGTGTGTATTTTCAACCTCACGCGCTCAAGAAGTTTCTGAAACATTGGGAAGAAAAATTGCAATCAGAAGTGACGCACCCTCATACTGGACAAAAAGTAGTGTACCGTCGCGCTCTTGAGTTGCAGGTACGGGAATATATTTCATGCTTGAAGGGTGAAGTGGAAGTTTACCGACCGATGATTTGGGAGAGATAGCCAAGAAAACTTATGTTAAGTTTGCGGTTGACGTTGTGAAAAATCCAAGGTGCTTTGTTGTACTCTTTGATACAATAACATAACCTTGAAAACTTAATCTTACGTTTCTAGGTGAAAGCAAAAGTATTTGTTTGAACTTTGCACACGTAAGTTTTTAGCGGGGGTAGACCGATCCCTGAAACCCTGATTATTTCGTTTACCCCCACTAATCGCTTACTGTACAAGGGTTTCAATACCGTCCATGAGTCGTCAATTGTCAATAACATTAATCATTCCCAGCGATCGCTCAAACAGTTTGCTGGGGATTTTTATTTTGTCTTTGATTTGACCCCATATTGCAGTAGTACTACTAACAGCTTTATCCCCTCCTGGGGATGAAAACAAGATAAAATATAGAAACTGTGGCTCAAATGATACTATGCCTCGACGCTCTCAAAAAAAGCCAAATATCCCTCCATCTCCGCTGACATGGCCGCTGGACACAGAGTTAATCGGCTTGGAATTTGAGTTAGTCCCTGCAAAAGATTGTGACCTCTTCCCTCAATACACCATTGGACTACACGCTTGGTTTCTCCAGCAAGTGCGTTCTACAGACTCAGAACTTTCTGCTTACCTCCATGATGGAGAGTCAGAGAAACCTTTTACTATCTCAGCTTTAAATGGAGAGATTACCAGTAGCGGTAGACAAATACAACTATCTGCAAACACTTCCTATCGTTGGTATGTCACAGCTTTATCTCATCGAGTACAACAGTGGATGGCGCAATGGGTAGAAAATTTGCCAGAGGTGCTGGAATTAAAAAATGCCCCTTTGCAGATTCGTTCTGTCAAAATTGCCCATCCTCCTACGACTTATATGCAACTGCTAGAATCTGAGCTTAATGAAACTTTCGCTCTGAAATTTCTCAGTCCTACAAGTTTTCGCCGCAAAGGTCATCACTTCCCCCTACCAGTACCAGTGAATGTATTTCATAGCTACCTGCGGCGCTGGAATGACTTTTCGGGGATGTCTGTTGACCAGGATGCTTTTTTAGCTTGGGTAGATGATTATATATTGATTACTCGTTGCCAACTAACAACCGCGAAGGTATTGGCGGGGAAGAAAGGCGCAGTCACAGGATTCACTGGGGCGATTGAGTTGAGTTTAGCTAAAGATGCAGCCAAACAGCCAGAATTTGGGCAGTTATTTTCTGCTTTAGGAAAACTTGCACCTTACTGCGGTACTGGTCACAAAACTACCTTTGGCTTGGGACAAACACGTTTGGGTTGGTCATCTCAAGTTATCCAAGACATACCTGATGTGCAAACTGTCTTGGCGAAACGCATTGAAGATTTAACACAGATTTTTAAAGCACGACGCAAGCGGACGGGTGGCGATCGCGCAGATGAAATAGCCTCAAAATGGGCGACAATCTTAGCACGGCGAGAAATGGGCGAGTCATTGCAGGTGGTAGCAGAAGATTTAGAGATGCCTTATGAAACGGTGAAGACTTATGTCAAGTTGGCACGACGCGCTTTGAAGAGTGAGGAGTAGTTTGGTATATTCTTGTTTAATCAAGCGGAACCTTGAAAATTTAATATTCCGTTTCCTAGTGAAAGTTAAAGTGTTGGTTTTTACCTTAAACACGCAAATTTTTCGCGGGGGTATGCCAATGCTTGAAACCCTGATTATTTCGTTTCCCCCCGCGAATCGCTTACTGGGTAAGGCTTTGAGATGTCTGTCTTAGTGGTTGATTGTCATTAAAATATGCTTATTGACAGCAAAATTAGACCCCCCGCGAAAATGGCACTTTCAAACCCAGTCGTAGCAAGTGTTCTAGAAGGGTAGGGTTTTCAAATCATTACCCCTCACGGGGATGGAAATACATTCAGGATTTAGTTAAAGTTGGAGTGGATTGTGCGATCGCTTTTAGTTAAAGTTGAATTTGTAGAGTGATGCGATCGCGCATGATTAAATAAATAATTGCTATAAACAAAATATCTATGGATTGGCTACCCTCAATTGATTTACCTCACCTGTGGGATTTGGTGATTTCCCAAACTCCAACTCCTACACCCACACCTTCACCAGTATTAACCCCTGCAAAAAATCTCAATGATATTGAACTACTCAAAAGCCAGTTAGAATTTCTTAAAGCGACAAATGGTCAACTAGGTGAAAGCTTTAACAGATTTGTTGGAGCGATGCAATTTACTTTAGTGGCATTTGCCTTTTTGGGCGGAGTTGTAGTTTTTGTGTTTGGTAACAACTTAAAAAGTGCTAAAGAAGTTGCCACTCAGACAATTCAGCAGGAAATTGATAATCATATTGCCGGGTTAGTAAAAAAGGAAGTTAGGAACGTTAAACGGACTTTACAGCGCGAACGGGTTATTAGTTCAACTACTGTAGATTATTATCTACCATCATTAGATGGAGAACCAAATGAGTATAAATTGCTGGTAGCTAGGGAATTTAAAAATGTGAAGTTTTGGAATAAAACAACGATTCCACAGAGATTTTTAGCTGATGTATGTGTTTTAGACTTAGAGAACTCTATCGATGCTGCGGGTAAAAAGTTTTCTGAATTGCCACCAGACAAACGACAAGAAACTGGTAAGCGAATTATTGATGAATTTCTTCAAAACTTACCACAAGCAGCAATTTTAGTCATCTATGTTGCTCCACCACATCTGAACGCAATTAATAATGCCACATTTAAAGGTAGGTATTATGCACCTGCAAATACAGTAATTACTTTAGTGGGTATGGTTGCTGATGCTGCTTATGTAGCACATGGACAGAATACTTAGGGGTAAATTATGATTCCTGAAATCATAAATACAGCAACTTATTTAGATGGTTTTTTAGGATAGCGTTCCCAAGGTTTTGGAGGTTCTACAGCTTTTGAACCTTCTGTTTTAGGAGATTTTATCGGCTTGGGAGAATCTGATGTTTTAGGGGGTTTTAAAGCTTGTGAATCTTCTGCTTTCTTCGGTTCTATCAGTTTGGGAGTTACAGGTTTAGAAGGCTTTGACAATTGAGGAGGTTCTGATATTTTTACGTCTTCTGTTTTGAGAGGTTTTGTCTCCTTGGGAGTCTCTACTAATTTAGGAGTTTTTCTCACTATTAATTCTGTTTGTATAACTGGTGAAATATCAGGCTCATCATTATTATCTACTGTTTTATAATAACGCATTAAGCGTTGCGACCAGCCTAATATTTGTATAATTACTAAGGGTTTTTTCTCATAAAGCCTGAGATATTGATTACATATTTCATTAATACTTTCGTAGTAACTAGTAGTTTTTTTGCTATGCCCAATTGTTTTGCCATATTCAGCTAATTGTTCAATATATGTAAAAAATCTTGAAGGTTTTCTTTCTTTTTTATCAATATTTAGATTTTGTTTTATTTTCGAGTCAAGATAAGTAATCAATTTACTTAATTCAGTACTAATACCTTCTTTACCTGGTTCAATACGCTGTTGTTCTTGGACTAAAAACTTAGCAATTTTATGAGCTATTTGCAGATGCTCATCAGCTATAAAATAGGTAATATTATTGTTCATGTTTTTTCATCAATAACTCTCGTGAGGTATACGATTAGTAGAAGGACTGAGAATTTCTGATAGTTTTTTTAATTGAGCTTTTTCAATTAATGCTTCATGCGCTTGTTTAATTTTATTTTGAATAAAAATATTTAGCGGCTCATCAGTTAAAACTTGATTGGATGGTAGAGTCCAAGACGTATAGCGATTGTATAAATCAGCTTGATTTTGAATGATTTCAGCTTCAGTGATGTCTACGCTTATGCTTCCCATCCCAATCGGCTTACCTGCACCAACTTTTAAGACTAGGGGATAGTTTTTATCTTGTCCTAAAGCAATCAGTAAAGCTCCTAATTCTTCTGACTTGAGATTTTTAAAATTTAATTGAGTACTAAATTCGTCATTTCTAAATGCTACTTGGACAGGAATACCATTATCTAAACCTTTGTCGATGGAATTTTTCATATTGTAATAAAATTTCCAACCTACGGTTTTTTTATCATCATAATATGCCTGATTCTCATCTGGTCTTGGTCGCCAAAGGTTAGGCATAAAATCAACTTCAAAACCTCTCACTTCACAATGAGCATCTTGAATTGTTATCAACCCTTGCCATCCCCATTTTTCACCAGATGCACCAAAAACTATACTAGCAGGACAAAGTTGATTTTTCTCAGTGGCTGGTAAACGTTCTTCTGGGTATTCATTAGGTTTTTTCGGCTTGACTCCTACACGACTATTAGTAATTGCCTCATAAACTGAACGAATACAACCTTTTAAAGAACTACCTTGAATTAATAGTTCTTTGTCATTCCCTTGAACCATTGTTTTTATTAAAGGAATATGTTCTCGATTAATATCGCTTCCCATAAGTACTACACCAGTTGAGATGTGCAGCGTTGTCTGAACTTTTAGGGTAAGAAATAAAGTCCCATGTAAATGGTTAGGTAAATATTTATCGTGTCCAGGAGGACTGTTTGAAGTTGGTGCTTTTTCAAGAAAATAAACAAAATCGTATGGTCTGGGGCCGCGTTCTTGATTTGAACCACCAAAATTTTGAGAATGGGAGGAATTGTTAGCCATGATGATTTTTAATCGTTAGTGCAACAAAATGTACAGTGGCAGTATTTTGATCGCGAAAATATCTTTGAGCAATATTTTTTATATCTTCAGAATTCAAACTTTTAGGAAAGCGGGTTTCTTTGGGTGAATGCAATAATGCATCTTGCTCTAAAATTTCCCAACTACCTTCTTTAATGGCACGAAAATTATATTGCTTATCTTGAGGCTTAAAAATAGGTGCTTCATCTTGGGAACTGAGAAGTAACACCTCATATTTTCCTTGTTTTTGCTGCCAACGCACTTCCAATATTGAATTAAATAGCTGTCCTTCCGGACTGGGGAAACTTTCGGGTTGTTTGGGGGTAGAATTATTGACAGGATTTGGTTGCAGATTGATAGGATTTTGTTGTAGGCGATCGCATATATCTGCTTCCAGACTAGAATATTCAGAATCTTCCGAACCTAGTCGCCAAAACCCTCCCACCCGATGCGCCCAGCGTAAGAAGTAATAACTGGGTGGAGTCGAAAGTTTTTCAAGTAGTTTAATTAATTCTTCCGCAGATAGTGGTTGCTGATTTACCCCTACGAAGCACATACCGCACCTCCTGTTTGCAGCAACTTACTCCAAGCAGCAACAGCTTTGGTAAATAAATCTGGGACACCATTTTTACCATCACCTTGCCAACGCAGTTGTACGCCAAAGTTAAAATCCATTGCTGTTAGCAAAATATCTTTTACTTCTTGTTTTTCTTGGTCGTTAGTTGGGAAATTATAAGGATTGGCGTTATCACCTCGTAAAAACTCCCCAGCCCCTAAAAGATAAATCTTATCCCACGGCGTTAAACTGCCAAATGGGTAAACTTGCTTGTCGCGCAATATGCAACCTGGGTATTGTACTACAGCGCTGTTGTACTCTAAGCGGACTATGCCTAAACCCCGTGATTTAGCAAACCCAATCCCAAACCAACCTGCATCTAAGTCACGCAACACCAATGCTATTAATCCTAACTGCGCTAAAGAAAAGTTTTTCAGGTGGATTTTGGTCTTAAACGCGCCACTGGTGCAAACTTGATAATCAAAAGGCCCGTGTGCTACTGAACCAAATACCCTATCGATCGCTACACCATTACGTTCTTCGATTTTGACTGGTACTGAGGTATCAGGATATGCATCTTCAATACGCAGACGGCTAGCGATCGCAACATTGCCAAATATCTGGTCAGTGAAGGATGATTCTTGGTAGATTTTATAAATTTCATCGGCAGGTAATTTCTTTTTGAATTCTTCTTGAGCTTTAATAGTTTTTTCGTCTAATGGATTACTTGCCCAAATTAGTTTGGAGTCAGACTCAGAAGGTTTTTTATCGTCGCCAACAGTACGCACAATGCGTTCTGCGTGGGCGCGTATAGCACCTTTAAGCGAACTACCAGGAAGATAAATTGTGGGTCTACCATTATGGAAAGTTTCGACAAATTCCATCTGTGGTTTAGTGGGATCTGCACCTTCTCGACCAGATTTAATCAAAATAGGGCCATCTGGAATAATTGTTAGGTCAAGTGTGCAGTGGTTAACAAATAGCTTATGCATGATTCTGATGGGAAGAAGTGGCTGTAGTGTTGGTGCGTTTATGCAGTTCAATAGAAAGGTGATTGATAAAAGTGTCCGCCCAAGCTTTTTTTAAAGGTTGGGCATCAATATAGGGAGAAGCTGGATTGGAGTTACTATCAATCAAAGCTTTGAGGTAATTTTTTACCTTGTCTGGGTCTGTTTGCGGTTTGTAATTTTTATCTTGTTTGTAATTTTCATCTCGGACATCGACCCAGTTCATCTTCTCAATTATGAGCTTGACAACTCCCAATCCACGAGAACGTCCGCCACCAAGGGGAATTTGTTCGGTTTGAAATTGATGCAACCCAATCATCAACATACCTAATTCCCATTCTTCAGCATTTTCAATCACTGCATGAAAGATAAATGGAGTCCCGGCTGGTACAACTTGAAAGTCATAAAGTTTACCATCACCAGCAGTTTCAGTATCTCTATCAATGGCAACACTATTGCGTTCTTGATATTGGTCAAACCAGTTTTCTTCAGGTTCGCTTACTGTTAAATCACGAATTTGGAATTTGCTTGCCAGCCAAGGAGAACCAAATAGTGAAGAAACTAAATCAGTGTTGTTGATAATAAATTCGTGTAATTTCTCTTCTTTTTCTTGTGGATTTAAATTTTTAATTTGCTCTTTAAATTCAGACATCATATCTGGAGGAATTGACCACTCCGATTCTTGGGTTGGGTTAGCAGCAAAATCAAGATGAATTCCGCGCAAAAAACTTTCAAGACGTGAACGTAATGCACCTTTGAAACTCGAACCTGGTATTAGGGGTCTACCTAAAGCATCTTTGATAACTGGTAAATCCGAGCCAATTGGTTCAGATGAACGTCCGGCACTGATTCTTAAAGCTGTAACAGTTTCGAGAATACCAATAATTTCTAGACGATTTTTAAAGATTTCAAACATAATTCAGAATATTTGTGTTTTGTAAAATATCTACACTATTTTTCTTTGTCACTTATTTTCATTTTTAAGATATTTAAGACGGCGTGAGCCATAACCGAGATAACGCCGAGTTAATTCCAACTTTACATATTTTAACTTTTCGGTATACTCTACTTTCTTAACTATCTCGCCAGCTTTTTGTGAGAGAAAATTATCAATATCATTAATAATTTTTTGAGCCAGTGAGTTTTTCCCTTGTCCCCATTTTTCACCCCGCCCTAATTGGTATCGTAAAAAATTTTTAATAACTTCTGTGCTATCAGTTGTATCAGCAACGTGCATTAAATTCCGATATTGTGATTCTTCTAAGTTCTTACATGAATCTTTGTCTTTTAAAATTTCCTCAATAGCTATGACTAAATCATCTTCAATTTGACGGATTTCTTTTTGAATTTTGAGTTCTTTTTGTTGTATTTCTCTTTGCTTCTCAAATTTTTGTTGCTGTTCAGTTAAATTTGTCATACTGCATCCTCACGAAATATTTGATGAAACTCGTTGCAAATTTCCACTTGTCCAAATCCCTCACAGGTGCGATCGCCTATTCCTTTTGCTTCTATAATTTCTAATGCTGCATACCATTTCTCTGGTTCGGTTGTGCTGAACAAGTACACAGAACCTTTATTCGTCAACAGTTCTACATCTTTCATTAATCCCCAAGCAGAATTCCAGCCAGAACGATATTCATAGCTGCTGTAAGCAACGTGCATGAACAGCGATGAATCAACTTTGGCAAAATCTTTCAGCATCTCGGCTGAAACTACTGTTGTGCGTTGCCAATTTTCTGTAAGAATCGCATCAGATTGCAAATCGAGAGTGAAATAAGTTCTATCTGTCAACAAGTCATGTTGAGGTTGACCAAAAACAGACCAAAGTCTCCACCTATTTTTTAATGCTTCGTTAAACTCCTCAATCCGAGATTTAATGCTTTTCGCTGGTGATTGTCCTTCGTTAACTGCTATTTTGACCTTACCTAAACCTCTAGAAGCCGAACCACCAATACGGAAGTTGCAAGAATTATTCTCGATGAATCTTTGCAACGCTTCAGCCAAAGTTTCATCAGGAACCACAACAAAACTATGAAAAACGAAGTTATCCCATTCATCCGTTTTAGTATTTTTCAAAAAAGACTCATTCAAAACTTGCACACTGTAAAGGATTTCTTCTTCTGCGGTAGCGCGACGACGATTAATTCCCACTCGTGTCAAAAAGCGGCTAGTTGCATCGTGGCTGTAATATTTATTTTTTACTTTGCTGTAAAAACTATTGTAAGTTTCGACCTGGGGGTTTGTTCCTTGTGCGATCGCTTTTGGGTCGCTGGGGTCGTAAGGTTGATTATAGGCTGCTGCACAAAACGCATCAATGAGAGTATCAAAAACTCCATGTCCACCACGACTGGAAGTAAAGCCTGGATTGGTTTTAGAACTAACAGCAGTCGCAGGTAAAACCTTAATCTGATGATTTACGACTATCGATTCATTGTCTATTTTCGTAACTGCGGGGTAAGCATTGCTAAAAATCGCTGGATTCTCCCCCAAAAATAGAGTTTGGAAGTTGCCGCCATCCTCCGCCAAATTTGCTGATTGCTGACCAGATAGTTGTAAAATTAGGGAAGCGATCGCACCCCGCAACACCGAACCAAAAATATAGTTTTCCACCTCGCTAACCGAACCACCGGGTTTTTGTCGTCCTGGTGCGAGGGGAGATAAAGCTGTAATGGTTAATTCCAGTCGTGTCATGATTCCGCCTTTGGTAATAAACTTAACCAAACTTCATCATCACTAAAAATTTGCGGTAGTCCCTCCCAATGCAACCATCCTAACCCCGCAGATTTGCTACCACCCAAGGCATGAATATGATGTAAAGCAGCAATTATCAAAGGTTTGGCGTAATTGGGACAATTTGGTAATAGATGAATTTCCCCTTCAAAACTTAATTGAGTATTTACTGGAGAAGTTTCTAATAAATACAATTTCTTCTCTTCTGCGGTACGTCTTTTGCGGTTAATTGTCACCCCAGGACGTAAAACTTCTGGTAAATCTCCTGCTGCAAAAGAGCAAATCAAATCATCAACAATCACTCGTGAAGGTAAAATCGGATCGCCAAATATCTGAGAAACAAAACAGTGATATCCTCGATAGCCTTCAACTTGATAATCGTTTCTAAACTGACTCAATACCTGTTCTTCAGTCGGACAAAGTAAATTAGCGGCTGGTGCAGAAAAGATTTGCCATCCTAAACTACGCGCTAGCTTTTCGCATTCATGACGCAATCTTCCTTTAAGTTGTGAAGCGGGTATCAGGAGTTGTCCTCGTGCATTGCGGACGATAGGTTTATCTGCCAATGAACCAGAAGAACCACCAGCACCTACACACAATGCAGTATCAATTACAGCCTTAAATCGGATAGTATCAGTTTGAATAGAGGAAAGGTTATCTAAATAAATCATTGCCTTACCTCTGGTGCGGTTGATTGTTCGGCAAGAGATTCACCAGGATTATCTGCTTCTTCAGCAATAAACGGATACAAATCAACTAATTCTCGCCAAATAGTCTCATAAGTCATTTTGGAATTATTTGCATCTTGTAAATCAGTTTCTTGTAAAGACATCCAAGGTGCTAAATTTCCATTATTAGATGATTCTTTTGGTTGACACCAAGCTGATTCAAATTGTTTTTTTAACTCTTGTTTAGCTGCTTCATTCGTCAAACGAATCCGAAAATAGCGATAGTTCAGAATAGCTGTACGCTTTCCTCTTTCTAATAAGCTGCGAATTTGGTAAAGTTGCGATCGCGGAAATTCTGCTTTTGTAAATGCTTTGACGGTTTCTATAAGTCCTCCCAATTCATGTAGAGTGTAGGGAGAAGCATAAAGCTTTAACTTAGATTCTCCATCTTTATTTTTGATTAATCCCTGTTCTCGAAACTCCTTAATATTCGACGAAATCATCGTTACAGCCTTCATAACCAAAAAATCAACTGTTCCACCATAATATTTATGGTCTTTCTTTAATTCCTTGGCATATTTCTTAGCCGATTTTAGTAGTTGACTTACCAGCTTGTCTGCATAATAAATTGGCGTATCCTGGGCTGTGATTAATACCCCTGTTGACATACTCAACAGACATTTAGAAGCTGGTGGTATATTACCTGTAGTGTAGCGATGAGCTAATAAATTAGGTGTTGTCTGCTGTAATGAATATCGGCCAGTTATCGACAAATATTCTTCAAACTCATCACCAATAGTTTTAGCAATTTCTAAAGATTTATCTGCTGGGACGATTAGCAATACATCATCACCACCAATAGTAAGAATTTCAAAAGGATGAATCCAAACAGGTTCTTTATTAATTCTGCTAGATTTAGCATCAGGTGTATATTGATAAGGATGCAAATATTTAGCTAAAGCTTTGTAAACGGATTTCTCTGTAGCATTAAAAATATCTTTACTAAAAAGTCGATAGTCTTGTGGTGTTTTAATTTTCTGACGAATATAGCCACCCATATTGTTACCATCAGCATAGATATAAGCCACAAATCCTGATGGATGACTGGCTGATGCAATTTCTCTCAGAGAACGCGCTTCTTTTACATCCTCTTGATTGACAGCACCATAATATCGATTAGCTAATTCTTGATTATTTTCTTCATTGAGAAATTCCTTAAACTTATTTACCCAGCTAGGAATATCAAAAGGCTCCCATTCCAAGTTAGCATTGTCATACCAAGCACGAGAACTTTCGCGTTTCGCTATCTCGCCTACCAAGCGTTTTCGTGCTAAAGGTTCTGACAAAAAACTGCTATTTGGAAACTCTACTTTCATTATTGCAGAACGGCGATCGCTTTCATCCCGTTGCAGATACGGATGAGTTTCAAACATAGGTGGATAGCAGCGACTGGGACGTTCTTTATTAGCTTCTTCTTTTTTGGGTAATTTATTACCGTTGCGTCTTTGTGTGAACTGGTTGGCTAATTTTCCTACCAGTTCGTTAAAATTCTTGCGATTTTGGAAACTTTCAAAAGGATCGCTAACTTCTGACTGGTCAAAATAAGCTTTGATGATGGGATTTCCTTGATTAATCTCATATTTATCAAACCAGAAAGTATCTTCAATTTTGTCTTGCAACAAACCAAATCGAAATTCTAATAACTTAAAAGTATCGCCAACTGCACAGGAATTAGCTGTTAAAGTTTCATGGGTATAGCGTTTTTCAATAGCATTTGCTAAATCATCAACAAATGCCGCAGGACAAAATGCAAGAATGCTACCACCTGTAGAATAAATAATTAGTTCAGGAATTAAAGCTTGTCTTAAATTAGGAAAATTATTATCTAACCACTCTTCAATTGATTTTGACCGTTGTCCTTTACCAAAAAATGCAGGTAAATCAACCAAATTTATCCTGTCAAGAAGTGCTGAAGTACCACGAATATCAGGTAATTTCGCCGCTTCAAAAACATATTGTTTAATTTTTGTCGCACCACCATAAACCAAGCCAATACGCGTTTTATCTTTCCAAAGTTTTAAGTAATCCTCTTTTTCATTTAACTCGTTGAGTTTTTTAGGAGTGTAGTCTTTAGGAATATCGTAGAGTCGTTGTGCTTGTTGAACAACATATCCCGTACTTTCCGGCACATCCTGCCCTTTTTGCAATGCTTGTCGCATTTGATGCAACGCACTGAGTTCATCCTGATTGAGATTGTGCTTTTTGCCCCAAGCAAGACACCAGGCTAATGCAGTAATTGTGCGTGTGCGAGAATCGTTTGTCATCGGCTTAAATCAAAGCAATGAGTGATTAGTCTCAACCTACCGGTAGTCTTATTTTCTGCTGAGATGGTTTTGTAGGAAGTAACTTTTTTATCTGTTAAGAAATTACACTACTATATACTAGGTGTCCAGTAAAAATAAAACTACTTTAGTGACTGACTCTTAAAAGTTAAGGGATCATCAACAAAAAACAAGGCTGGGAGAATTGAGGCAACTGGGGAAACCTACGCTAGATCTAGCGGTGCGTTAGTTTAAAGCCGTAATACACTCTACTTAAGATTTACTGCTGTAACTCGGCAAAAAGTTTTATTGAGTGAATAGCGATCGCTCTCTTAGCACTGGTGGTTCTGGGTTAGGGCAAGCGATGTCTGCGACAAGACGAAGCGTCTACGCACTGATAAAATTGCCGCAACCTGGGCAACAATTCTAGCCCGTCGGGAAATGTGCGAATCACTGGGAGCGATCGCTTGATTAATGGCTGGAGTTTAGTTTGCGGTTAGATCAGGTATAAACTCCAGTGTTCAAGCTAGACGAGAAAAAGGAACCTATAAGTACACAATGTGTTAAATTTAACTTTAATCACTCTAATTAACTATTGTTATATACTTGTAAATTTCCCCGCCAACTTACTCAATATTGAGATATCAAGTAATTCGCACTTGATTAACCATTATCATGTATAGTTATTAACTATGAGATTATTCAAATACTCAGTTAAGCTTGCTTCCTGTTGCGTTGCCGCCTGTATTATCGCTTCTACGGCTGCGGTAATTGCTCAACCCAAACCTTCACAAACCAACTCGGTATTAAAATTAACACCGACTCAGTTAAAAGTTTTGCGATCGCTAGGGTTAAAAATAGCATTACCAAGCTACATACCTGCAAATTTTCATGCCGACAAAGTATTAGTTGAGGCTGGGCGCGAAAATGTTCAGAGCTTACGTTACTTAGTTGTTTATCAAAATTTAAGTGCAGATAAATGCTTTGCGATTGAGTCAGCATCTGGTGGCATTGGCGACTTGCCCTCTGGGTCACGCAGTTACCCGATAAATTCTCCGATATTTGGAAGAAGCGTTTTGGAGCAAGGATTATACGGTAATGCCAAACAACCAACATTGCTATCACAGTGGTGGGGAGAGCAAAATGGGCCCTTTTACAGATTTGTTGGTACGGGAGTAATACCAGAATTGTCTAATTGTAGTAACGTTACTCCCCAAGAAGCAGTCAAAGTTTCGCAGTCGATTCGATACTTTAATTAATCGACTACGGCTACTAAACCGCAGCTTCTTCATTTCTTGGAGTCCAATTTCTAAGTTGCTATAATTTTAAACGCAGACATGATCCGACTGAGCCAAGAACACTTGCAAACTATCCGCATCCATGCAGAAAGCACCTATCCAGATGAGTGCTGTGGTATAATTCTGGGCTATCTGGCTAATGAGGGCAAAACTGTGGTAGAAGTCATACCAACAGAAAATGTCTGGAATACAGAAGCGGCTGCTGAGTTTCCAGGGGAACGCACAACAGAAAGTAAAAGACGGCAATATGCGATCGCACCCGAAGTTATGCTAAAAACACAAAAGGAAGCACGCGATCGTTCGCTGAACATTATCGGCATTTTTCATTCCCACCCAGATCATCCTGCTATCCCTTCAGAATGCGATCGCCTATACGCTTGGCAAGGATACTCGTATATAATAGTTTCCGTCCAAAACGGCAAAGCTGGGAAACTCCAAAGCTGGAGCCTTGATGATACTCATCAGTTCCAAGCAGAGGAAATTGAAAATATAATTTAATGGCTTAGTTTAAATACAGTCACTCATAGCGGTTTTTACCGCCACCACGGATGAAAATTCGTCTTCCCTACTAGACATCTCTATATGAGATCCAGTTTTTCGATAGGATTAATATTCCGCTCTCCCAGATCATAACTGCTATGCTCAATCCCAATCTGGATGAAATCCAGTTGACCAAAGACGACTATGAACGCTACTCCCGACACCTGATTTTGCCGGAAGTCGGACTAGAAGGACAGAAGCGCCTGAAAGCCGCCAGTGTACAGTGTATCGGTACAGGTGGACTAGGTTCACCACTACTTTTATATTTGGCGGCGGCGGGTATTGGACGCATCGGGATTGTCGATTTCGATGTTGTCGATACTTCTAACTTGCAACGCCAAGTAATCCACGGTACATCCTGGGTGGGTAAACCTAAGATTGAATCGGCTAAAAACCGCATTCACGAGATTAACCCCTATTGTCAGGTTGATTTATACGAAACCCGCCTAACTTCCGAAAATGCCCTGGATATCCTCCAACCTTACGATATCGTGGTGGATGGTACTGATAACTTCCCCACCAGATATCTAGTTAACGACGCCTGCGTATTGCTGAATAAGCCCAACGTCTACGGTTCAATTTTACGCTTTGAAGGGCAAGCTACTGTATTTAACTACCAAGGTGGCCCCAACTATCGTGACCTTTTCCCAGAACCCCCACCACCAGGAATGGTTCCCTCATGTGCGGAAGGTGGGGTATTGGGAATTTTGCCAGGAATTATTGGTTTAATCCAGGCAACTGAAACTGTCAAAATCATTCTGGGACAAGGTAACACTCTAAGTGGACGATTGTTGCTATACAACGCCTTAGAGATGAAATTCCGGGAGTTGAAGTTGCGTCCTAACCCGATTCGCCCAGTGATTGAAAAGCTGATAGACTATGAACAATTCTGCGGGATTCCACAAGCTAAGGCAGAGGAGGCAAAACAGCAGATGGAAAGTCAAGAAATGACCGTCAAGGATTTGAAGGAATTGCTGGATAGCGGTGCAAAGGATTTTGTACTGCTGGATGTCCGCAACCCCAATGAGTACGAAATTGCCAAGATTCCTGGTTCAGTGTTGGTGCCCTTACCAGACATTGAAAATGGGAATGGCGTTGCGAAGGTGAAGGAATTATTGAACGGTCACCGTTTAATTGCTCATTGTAAGATGGGCGGGCGATCGGCAAAAGCCCTGGCCATTCTCAAAGAAGCTGGGATTGTCGGGACAAATGTCAAAGGCGGAATTACCGCTTGGAGTCGAGAAATCGATCCTTCAGTTCCAGAGTATTAACAAGAGAGGCAGGATAGCGCAGCGTAAAGCCTTCGGCATGGCTTCGCTTAGAGCGAGTCCGCGAGCGTCGGCAGGAGGCAGAAGGCAGGAGGAATACTAGCCTCTGTTTTCTGCCTTGAGCAGAGCGAGTTTGCGGTTTAAGTTCCCATTCCCCTATCTCCTGATGACCTTTTTGGAATTAAAAATTAAAAGTTAAAAATTAAGAAAAAGAATAATTTTTAATTAATTTTGGTACAAAGCCAACAATAATATATGAGGCAGTGTTAGCGAGTCCACATACTCCTTCCCTATAGGACGCTGCGCGAATAGAGAAGCAAACTACCCGCAGCGTCTCTTAGAGAGCGTCTTGGAATTTTTAATTAATAATTTTTAATTTTTAATTGGAGCGAAGCGACTTGACTACCTCGAAATCTCCTCTCAATATTTTATGGGTGCAAGTTTGGGTGTTGGCAGCCGTGCAGGGAGCAATTACCCTCACCTGGTTAATTTATAATATCTATTTGCCACAACTTTTGACTCAGTTTGGTTTTCCCGCCTCATTGGCAGTTGGCTTGGTGCTGATCGAAAATGCCTTGGGTGCGGTGCTGGAACCACTGATGGGCGGACTTTCAGATCAAGCTAGGCGTTGGGTAGGAACTCGGTTTCCCTTCATATCAGTAGGTATGATTTTGTCAGCGACTTTGTTCATTGCCATACCGTCTGTTGTCAGCTTGATCCCGCCTACTACCGTGATGCGATCGCTCTTACCTATAGTATTGGTAGCTTGGGCATTAGCAATGACAATATTTCGCTCTCCAGCTATGTGCCTATTGGGGATGTATTCGACACCAGCCCAGTTACCTTTAGCAGTAAGTTTCGTAACTTTAACAGGCGGTGCGATTGGAGCTTTTAGACCGATAAGCTACAAGTTTATTCTAAGCTTAGGCCCAGTTTATACCTTTGCGATCGGTTCTTTCGTGATGTTGGGGGCGGCGGCTGTATTGCGGTTGGTTAATCCCCCAGAAGCACCAGTGGATAGACACCAAGCAGAAACAGTAAAGTTGCCCTTACAGAAATTGGCTTTGATTTTAGGAACTGGTTTCGGTGTAGCGTGGGGTATCCGATTTCTCATGGATGTCTTGGGCAAAGTGCTGAAAGCCCAACTGAATACTGATAATATTGATGTGCAAATGGTGTGGATCGGAATAGCGATCGCAATTGCCAGTATACCAGCGGGCATCTTCGCCGTCAAAATTGGCAATCGTCAAGCAATGCTTTGTGGGATCTGTGCAATCATTCCCTCGTTATTGATAATCATATCTGTGGGCGCACAAATTCCGATAATTTTGTTAATCGTTGCTGCCTTTAGTTTAATTGTCAATGGAGCAATTCCTTTTGCTTTGGGACTAGTGCCTCAGCGGTGGGTGGGATTAGGAATTGGGATGTATTTTGGTGGGTTCGCTTTAGCCATGAGTTTATTTGGCGTCATATTTCCTCAACCTCAAGCAATTACACCTCTTTTTGGTGCTGTTGGGGGTGCATTGGCATTTTTCCTCGCTGGTGTTTGCATTACGGTGAGTGGCATTTCGGAAATGCATAGGAACGCAGAGGTTTAACGCAAAGAAATGCAGAGTTATCTCTGCGTCCCTCTGCGTTTAAAACCTGACTTTCTTAATTACGAATGAGTTACAGGTTTCACTTGACTCAACAAACTGTGCAGTTTTTCCCCTTCAATGACCTCTGTTTCTAAGAGTTGAGTAGCGATCGCTTCTAGCAAGTCTCGATTCTGTCTGAGAATCTCTAGGGCTTGTTCGTGGGCTGTTTCCACAATTTCCTTGACTTCGCTATCAATGGCTTTGGATGTGTCTTCACTCACCGCCCGCCGGGGATTAGCCCCACCATTACCCAGGAATGCTGCTTGTTGTCCTTGTTGGTAAGCTAATGGTCCTAAGACTTTGCTCATACCATAAGCTGTTACCATCCGTTCTGCCAAGTCAGTTGCTCGTTGTAAATCGTTGGAAGCTCCTGTTGTAATACTGTTAAACACAATCTCTTCAGCGGAACGTCCACCTAATAGAGTCGCAATCTGACCCCGCAGTTCTGCTTCATTCATCAAAAAGCGGTCTTCAGTTGGTAATTGCAGAGTGTAGCCCAAAGCTGCCATCCCACGCGGAATAATCGAAATCTTTTCTACGCGACCGTTTCCTGTCGTGAGCGCCCCGACCATTGCGTGACCAACTTCATGGTATGCAACAATCTTTTTCTCAGTCTCGTTCATCACCCGACTCTTTTTCTCTAAACCGGCGACTACCCGCTCAATTGCTTCGGCGAAGTCTTCTTGAGCAACACTTTCACGGAGATTGCGAGCTGCTAATAATGCTGCTTCATTTACCAAGTTTGCCAAATCTGCACCAGCAAAACCGGGGGTACGAGTAGCGATCGCTCTTAAATCTACATCATCTCCTAATTTCACCTTTTGAGCGTGAATTTTGAGAATTGCTTCACGACCAGATAAATCGGGACGGTCTACCAACACTTGGCGGTCAAAGCGGCCTGGACGCAGCAATGCTGGGTCTAGTGTTTCCGGGCGGTTGGTAGCTGCTAACACAATCACTGTTGCATCCCCAGCCGCAAACCCATCCATCTCTGTTAATAGTTGGTTGAGGGTCTGTTCTCGCTCATCATTACCACCGTAGAAGCCATTACTACTACGAGACTTACCGATCGCATCCAATTCATCAATAAATACAATACAAGGAGCTTGTTTTTTGGCCTGTTCAAACAAATCTCTGACTCTGGAAGAACCTACACCGACAAACAGTTCTACAAACTCGGAACCAGAGATACTAAAGAATGGAACTCCTGCTTCTCCTGCTACGGCTTTCGCTAAAAGTGTCTTACCAGTACCAGGAGGGCCAACCAACAGCACACCTTTGGGAATCCTAGCGCCAATTTGCGTAAACCGTGCCGGAGTCTTGAGGAAATCGACAATTTCCACTAACTCAGTTTTCGCTTCTTCTACCCCAGCCACATCTGCAAAGGTGATTTTAGCTGATTCGCCTTCAACGTAAACCTTAGCTTTGCTCTTACCAATGGAAAGCGCACCTTGAGGGCCACCGCCACCACCACGGGCGAGAAAGAACTGCCAAATCCCAATAAAAATCAGTGGTGGAATCACCCAACTCAAGAGGGTTGTAAACCAAGTATTTTTGGGTGGAGGTGTAGCAGCGAATTCAACTCCCTTTTCTTCTAAAAGTTTGGGTAACTCTAAATCAAAGATTGGTGTAGTTGCAAATACCTGCCCCGGCTCGGCATTTTCTGTTTTTAGTTGGTAGATAATCTGGTTTTGACCAACGGAAACGCGACTAACTTCCCCTTCTTGTACTTGATGAATAAATAGGCTATAGGGAACACCAGCAGGGCCAGAAGCAAATAAACCCGGCAAAAATAAATTTAACAGCAGGAATAGCCCTGATACTGCCAGCAATATATTAGCAATGATCCGAAACCGAGGTGACTTAGGCTGTTCTTTAATTGCCATAGATGTTACCAATCCTTAGAATGAAAACTGTTGAGAATGTGACTTTCTGAGAAAGTCTGCTATTTCCAGCCCAAATAGTTAAAGCAGCAACTTATACTGTTTCCAACCAATCAAAAATTTGGGCTAACTGATCTAGTGTTACCAGCCCATACTGCCAGAGGGTCATGGCTAGAAAGTTGGGGGTCTGTTCACAATGTCGTAAGGCGAGAGAAATTGCTCTGCCAGGAATACCTAACTCTTCCTCTAAAAAATGCACCAATTGATCTGTAGCTTTCATCGCAATGTTAAACAATGTTAAATAAACGTTATTTTTGATTTAGCTCAAGGAACTTGATTAAAGATTTTTTACTTCCCTAAGAGCTTGTGGGGAAGGTGCTTTGCTGATGGCCAATTAGACGGACATCATCTAACGTAAATCCTAAGTGCAATGGGGTATCCGCCCACAGCAGGCGATATCTACGCAAAGTTGTTCAGTTTGTCTTGAGGGTCAAGAATACTACTGCATCTCATAATTTATCCCGTTTAGCAATGTTTGCTGCTATTTTTTATTTATGTAACTAAACTTAACAATTAAATTAATCTTTGGGAACTAACGAGCAAATACGGTTTACCGTACTCAAATAATCAAGGGACTTCCAACTAAAAAAATGTCCCATCGCTGTGTAAGCAGGAGGAGCGTACTTTGACTCCCTTCTCTACGAGAGGCTTCTCTTTCAGAAACGCGAACGCCAACGACTACGCTACCTCGGCTCCGGTTCCATCGAGCGACTTGTACTGAGCATAGTCGAAGTAAGTCGAGATGCTCGGCACAAGTCAGGGCATGTCGCTCAGTAACCGGGGGAGCAGGCGAGGAAGAATCTGATCATCATCTTCGCTCTAAAAATTGGATAATTTAATTTCTGGAAATCCTCAATACTACTAGCAAACAACATTATGTGAAAGTAGAGGTAAAGAGAAGTCTGAGCGACGGAAGCCGCTCCTCATAGCTTCGGGGAACATGGTGAATAAATTAAATTAATCTCTGTGTCCCCGCGTGCTATTACGTATTATATTTATGTTTCACCAATTATCTACATGTTGAGATAGAGATTTTCTCAACAGAGCGATCGCAAAATCCAATTGCAAATGTTTTTCTAAAGTCTTAAGCAATTTTTATTGCCAGTTTATCTTTACTTTGAATCTGCGTAGACGTAGCTCTTTGTAGACATCGCATTAACTATAAATACTTAATTATCTTGCAGTTCTCCCAAATTTAAAAATGTTACTGAAGAGAGTTTACCCTCTTAATATCTAACACCAAAAATCAACATATTTCTATTCTCTAGCAATCACAATGTCGTTGGATTTAATTACTGCATAAGCTTCTTTTCCTTCAGATAGTTCCAACTCTTCTGCGGAAGCTCTGGTGATAATTGAGGTTAATTCTACTTTATGAATAATCTCCAGAGTCACCTCACTATTAACTGCTCCATAAACAACTCGTTTAATGACACCTTTAAGAATATTGCGAGAGCTAACTTTTAGTGATTTCTTTTGAATACTACTTTCTATATCAACTTTTTGAGTGTAAGTATCTTCCTGTTCTTCTTGCTGAGTTGGTGGTGATATTGGTGCTGATGAGTGCTGATTGAGACTACGCACAAGTTCTCGCAGAATCTCAGTCTTGGTGCGTTGAGACTGTTCGCAGAACTCCTCTAAAATCTTCCGCTCGTCCTCTGAAGTTTGAAATGTTACCCATCCTTGTTCTTTTCTTGGCATAATAATATTATCAATTTTGGTTATCTTGGTAAAATTCTACCAAGTATCAATTCGATATGGCGTTTTAGTAATAACATTTTTTTGTCAGGTTTTTCGGCATTTTTATCGCAAATTAATCAAGTAATCTCATATAGTTAACTACATATATATTTATTTTTTTATAAATGCGAAATATTTTGTTACTTGCAATTGTCTAATAGCATCACTAATTTACCAACTAAAATGGTATAATATTGGTCTATGGTATTTGTTGAGATAGCAATCGCAGAGGTAATCTGGCAGAAAATTCCGCTGGCGATCGCATGAGTACCGTAGGATTATTTAACATGAGTTCACAGCAGGAGGATGAAACACTTAAAATCGCGTTCTCAAGACCTGCGAAGTTTATTTGAGAACAATATCACCATTGAATACGTGGCAGAACCCCTCAAAGCTATGCCAGCTGATGCAGAGGTGAAAGAAGTGCTGCATTGGATGCAGGCACAAAATTTTGATGTTATCGGCGTTGAGACGGGAGATATTATTAGCGGTTATGTAGAACGCTCTAGTTTGATTCAAGCCACATTTGGCAAATGTAGCGATTATCAACGGGTGTTTCATCCAAAAGAACTAATTGCCATTTCTACCCCACTTATGAAGTTGCTACCCATTTTGCAACAAACTCCGCGATTGTTTGTCTTAGACTGCAATCAGGTAAGTGGTATTATCACCTGTGGCGACTTGCAGAAAGCACCCGCGCGAATGCTACTGTTTGGCTTGGTAACGCTGCTAGAAATGAATCTGCTGCGGCTGGTGCGGATTTATTATCCCCAAGATTCTTGGCAAAAAGTTCTCAAACCTGAACGCTTAGAAGTTGCTCAACGGCTATGGCGAGAGAGCCAGGAAAGAAATGAAGCTACCGATTTGTTAGATTATCTGCAATTCTGTGATAAGCGAGAGTTGATTTTAAATCAACCAGAACTTCTCCAGCAACTGGGACTAAAATCCAAGCGGTTTGGCGAACGTTTCCTCAAGTCTGCTGAACAGTTGCGAAACCGATTAGCTCACGCCCAAAATTTAGTTACTGGCTCCTCTTGGACAGAGTTAATTTCTCTAGCAGAGGCGATGGAAACTCTGTTAATTCGCTGTGAGGAAGTTGAGTGAAGTAGTCACCTTTTGATAATACTATTGAACCAGCTTATCAAATCTGCCGCTATCGAGAAATCTAATAGTATCTTGCGGAAATCTTCTAATTGAGTAATAAATCATCCTCACGAATTTGTGATTATAATTTGATTATAGGGATTTTAGCTCAATTAATAAATCTGGAAATTAGTAATTAAAAACGAGTAAGCCCCATAATTTAATCTCAAGCTTTTAAAATTATTTTAGTCTAAATAAGACTAGGTTTAAATTAATCAATGAATTTTGCGACATCAAAATTTAGAATATGCAGGAGCAAGGATCGATTTGCGAATACCACGCTAAAAATAATCGTCGATTAGTTGACTTTTAGCATTACTAAGATTGCAGAATTAACTGATCCTAATATCTTAGAAAATCTAAAGTATGAAAGCCTTTTGATGCAATAGCGCGATCGCAGCGAGTAACTCACTGGGCATTCAAGACAGTTGCTACTGACGTGGCAAGTCTAAATTGGTGCTTGTCGGTCTCTTTTAACTTGCCCTTGCCCGGACTAAATCGACCGTCTAAAATACAGTAATTTTATACTACGGCAAATCGATAGATTTATAGTATGATTATTTTCAACTGCGATCGCTTCCTTTGGTATGTAGCCATTAAGTGCAAGCAACATACCAAAAGAAACGGACGAGTGCGATGCCCTATGAATCAAACTATGGAGAATTCACATGAGCAACAAACACATTGAAGTCAAACAGGTAGCTGGTTTCATCGGTGCCGAAATCAGCGGCGTAGACCTGTCGCGTCCTTTGCACGATGATGCAATCAAAGAAATTCGTCAAGCACTATTGAAGTGGAAAGTCGTGTTTTTTCGCGGTCAAAACATCGATCATGCGGCGCAGATTGCGTTCACGGCTCGTTTCGGCGAAGTCACTTACGCGCATCCGCACGAAGATGAGCCGATTGAAGGCTTCTCAGAAATCCTGCCGATAGACCGCAGCCGTTACGAGCGGCGCAATGGTCTGCGGCGTTCTAGCTACGAGAGCCGCTGGCACACCGATGTGACAGCAGTTGTCAACCCGCCTGCGGCGTCGATTTTGCGTGCGGTTAATGTTCCCAGCTTCGGTGGTGACACACAGTGGACTAATTTAGTCGCAGCCTACGAGGGTCTATCAGCACCTTTACGGGCGCTAGCAGACGGATTGAAAGCCGAACATCGCTTCAATGCGCGTTTGAATTTCCCCAGCAACAGCAAGATTGCCCAGCGCATAGCAGCCAATCCCCTCGTCTCAATCCATCCAGTAGTAAGGGTTCATCCTGAGACTGGTGAACGCGCATTATACGTGAACCCTGGTTTCACCTCGCACATTCTTGACGTATCACGACAAGAGAGCGACCTGCTGCTTGAGTTGTTCTTCAACCAGATCACCAAGCCTGCCTACACCACCCGCTTCCGTTGGAACAACGGTGACATTGCGTTCTGGGACAACCGCGCCACCTCCCATTTGGCCCCTCAGGATCTGGATCATCTAGAAGTTGAGCGCGTTCTCTATCGCACCACTATCACGGGGGATGTTCCAGTCGGTCCCGATGGTTTCCGCTCGCAAGTGGTTGAAGGTGAGGCTTTCAATAGTGAATTACCAACCATCTTGAAGAACAAAGCCGAGAAGCTGGAAGCAGAACCAGTACTTTCATAAGCTACAGAGTGGTAAGCAAGGGCTACGGAATATGACCGTAGCCCGGTTTACCCAATACTTTTCGGTCAACGGGGAAAGGGAAAAGGTTTAAATTCACCTTTCCCCCAAGCCCAGTAACCTTTTCCCAGACCAAAAGAGAGATTGTTAAGCTTATCCGAAAAGTATTGCATGCCGTAACACTTGCCTACGAGACGCTACGCGAACGTGGAAGCAAGCTACGCGCAGCGTCTCGTAGAGAAGTGCGGGCTACGCCTACGACAAAGTAATTGTTCAGAGACATCACTACATCCTATTCTCTGGCAATAACTATATCGTTGGACTTAATAACAGCATAAGCCTCTTTCCCCTCAGACAAATCCAACTCCTCTACCGAAACTCTGGTGATAATCGAAGTTAACTCAACTCTGTGAACAATCTCCAATGTCACCTCACTATTAACGGCTCCAGTGACAACTCGCTTAACAACACCCTTCAAAATATTGCGAGAGCTAACTTTGAGTGGTTTCTTTTGAATACTAATTTCTATCTCAGGTTTTTGAGTGTAGATATCTTCCTCTTCTGTGTTTATGGTTGGTAGCGAGTTTGATGGTAAAGAGTGTTGATTAAGACCACGTACCAGTTCTCGGAGAATCTCGGTCTTGGTTCGCTGAGACTGGCCGCAAAACTCTTCCAAAATCTTGCGCTCCTCTTCTGAGGTTTGGAATGTAACCCACCCTTGTTCTTTTCTAGGCATAATTTTACCGATATAGTTGGTTATATGTTGGTATGTTTGGTACTATTTTACCTAGCATCAATTTTATGGAAGAAACCTTTCAAACGCCTTTTTTATGAAAAGAAGACAAATTTTTGGCTTCCTGGGTATAGTCATTGCTGGCTTGCTGCTAGCAATTGGTTTACCGTTGGTTACTCCTTCTCCTGTAATAGCACAGTCAAACACCAACATACTCGTGTCTGCGGCCGCCAGCTTAAAAGAGGCAATGGAAGAAATTAAGCCTTTGTACCAACAAAGTAAATCAAATATCAATATTAATTATAACTTTGGAGCTTCTGGTGCCTTGCAGCAACAGATTGAGCAAGGTGCACCAGCGGATATCTTTATTTCTGCTGGCAAAAAGCAAGTGGATGCTTTGGAAGAAAAAGGACTGTTGCTACCAGGTAGCCGTACTAACCTGGCAAATAACCGTCTAGTCTTGATTGTGGCTCAGGATGTTGTTGGCATCAGTAGCTTCTACAATTTAACAGATAGTAAGATTAAAAAAATTGCGATCGGTGAACCTAGAAGCGTACCCGCTGGTCAGTATGGTGAGCAAGTCTTAAAGAAGTTGAAACTTTATGATCGGATCAAGTCAAAATTGGTCTTTGCTAACAATGTGCGTCAAGTTTTGGCAGCAGTAGAAAGTGGTAATGCCGAAGCAGGTTTGGTTTATGCCACTGATGCAAAAATTTCTAACAAGGTAAAAGTCGTAGTCGCTGCTGATGATAAGTTCCACTCACCGATTGTCTATCCAGTAGCAATAATTAAAAACAGTAAAAATACTTCTGCTGCCAAAGAATTTGTCCAGTTTCTATCTGGCAGTCAAGCCAAAACTGTACTCAAAAAATATGGGTTTATTGTGCGTTAAAGGAATATAAAATAATGACTCTGTTTCTTTAATAATTCCTCCAGTCTCTTCTCTTGAAGGCAAGGGAGTAAGATTCAAAGCCTCTCTCCTTTTAGGAGAGAGACCAAAACCTATTGCATTCAAACGAGAAACGCTATAAATGCCGAACGACTCAAAGCTACGGTTTATATTGTACATAGACAAAGTCTACAAAGACAGGCTATTTACGAATGTATTAAGGACTTCCCAATAAAAAATATCCAACTTTTCTTGTGGTAAGCACATTTTATCATTGGTGTCAACTTAAGCAGAAACTCCTTTAAAACTTCGTTTTCAGCCTCTGGCTGGAAATGCTCCTCATCGGGCTGCTGCCGCGATTAAGGAAGGCTCTGCCTTCCAGTAGGCATTACCAGCCCTTGTAGCAATTTTCAGGTAATTAGGGTAGCACAACTGTGTTGCTCTACTGGGGATTGAAACGAAATCCCTCAATACTTTAGAGTGAATAATAAACTCAACTCCAAAGTGCGATCGCAATGACTGATAAAGAACTCAAACATCTAATTGAGAGTAACGCTAAAACAGTCCAAGCTATGTTAGATGAAATGGCGGAAGCACGTCAGGAACGCCAAGAACTCCGAGAGGGAATGCTCCAAATCCAGAATGCAGTAGCACAATTAACGAACATACAAGAGAGAATAACCAATTTACTAGTTTCTCTTGATGGCGATCGCCCCACAATCCTCAAAAAACTCTCAGCACTTGAAACTAAGCTCGATCAACTACTACAGCAAAACCGAACAGATGAATTAGGGTAAATACTTATAATAATGCCTAGACGTGTTGAAACGACATTTATTTTCCTTAAACAGTCGATAATGTAAATAAATGTAAAAAATCCTCAGGCAGGACAGAAGTATCTATGCGTGTAATTTTGATGACCGGTAAAGGCGGCGTGGGCAAAACTTCCGTCGCTGCTGCAACTGGACTCCGTTGTGCGGAACTAGGCTATCAGACATTGGTTCTAAGTACAGATCCCGCTCACTCTTTGGCAGACAGTTTTGACATAGAAATGGGACATACACCCCGAAAAATTCGCCCAAATCTGTGGGGTGCTGAACTGGATGCGCTGCAAGAACTGGAAGGAAACTGGGGTGCTGTGAAACGTTACATTACCCAAGTTTTACAGGCAAGGGGTTTAGACGGCATACAGGCGGAAGAATTGGCAATTTTACCAGGCATGGATGAGATTTTTGGCTTGGTAAGGATGAAACGCCATTACGATGAAGGTGAGTTTGACGTTTTAATTATCGACTCGGCCCCCACTGGCACAGCACTGCGCTTGCTGAGTTTACCTGAAGTCGGTGGCTGGTATATGCGGCGTTTTTACAAACCATTTCAAAATATCTCGGTGGCACTTCGACCTCTGGTTGAACCTTTTTTTAGACCAATTGCTGGTTTTTCGCTACCTGATAAAGAAGTGATGGATGCACCTTATGAGTTTTATGAACAAATTGAAGCTCTGGAAAAAGTATTAACAGACAATACTCAAACCTCAGTGCGTCTGGTCACTAATCCCGAAAAGATGGTGATTAAAGAGTCTCTCCGTGCCCATGCTTATCTAAGTTTGTATAATGTTGCAACAGATTTAGTAGTGGCTAATCGCATTATTCCAAGCGTTGTCCAAGACCCATTTTTTCAACGTTGGAAGGAAAGTCAGGAGCAATATCGCCAGGAAATTCATGATAATTTTCACCCTCTACCTGTGAAAGAAGTTCCCCTATTTTCTGAGGAAATGTGTGGATTGGCTTCATTAGAACGCCTGAAAGAAACTCTTTATAAAGATGAAGATCCAACTCAGGTTTATTACAAAGAAACAACTCTTAGAGTAGTGCAAGAGCAAAACCAATACAGCTTAGAACTTTACTTACCTGGTATCCCTAAAGACCAAGTTCAACTCAGTAAAACTGGAGACGAATTAAACATTACTATTGGCAACCATCGTCGTAACTTAGTTTTGCCACAAGCCTTAGCAGCACTACAACCAGCAGGAGCAAAGATGGAAGATGACTATCTAAAAATCCGCTTTGCTGACAACACAATAGTTTAATTTTGTTGAACGTTCCTCTGTCAACAAAAACTTAAAACTAAACGGCAAGAATTTTATCTTGTACGCAACGCAGACGCAATTTTATTAGCGTCTGTTTTTATAATCTTTTGTGACTTATTATAAAAAGCAAATAAATATTTTTGTTAGTAATTTGCCGTAGTTTTACTGAAGACAACTTGATCAAACAAATTTCAAAATATTATTAGAATTAATTATCTCTGTTTTGCAAATTATTAATTGAATATATTATAAGCAATGACCTCCAACCCTGAACAAGATTTGCCCTTATGTCGCCATGAAGAAAGTTTACTACGCCGCATTACAAACCGTATCCGACGTAGCTTAGAGTTGGAAGAAATTATCACAGTAACAACGGCAGAGGTGCGATCGCTACTAAAAACTGACCGAGTGATGATTTACAAATTTCATGACGATAATAGCGGTCAAGTGGTTGCTGAGTCAATTTACAACAATTGTTTGCCATCGCTACTAGGACTGAATTTCCCTGCTGACGATATTCCACTCACCGCCCGTGAACTATTCATCAAATCACGGGTGCGCTCTGTTGTCAATGTTGATACTCAAGAGATTGGTCAAATTCACCTGCGTGACTTGAATAATGGAGAAACTATATCAGAGGAGATCCGTTACCGCCCTGTAGACTCCTGCCATATTGAATATTTGACGGCAATGGGAGTAAAGTCCACTGTAGTAGCGCCTATTTTCTATCAAGATGAACTCTGGGGGCTGCTGGTGTCTCATAATTCTGAAGCGCGTTTGATTTCAGAATATGAACTAGAAGCAGTACAGATGGTAGTGGATCAACTGTCAGTGGCGATCGCTCAAAGTACCCTTCTCACTCAAGTCCGCAAAACAGCCGAACGCGAAGCGATCGTTAACCGCATTGCTACCCTACTCCATTCATTACCGACGATTGTATTACAACCAGCCCTAGAAGCAGCTGTTGCTGCCTTTAATGGTGTCGGTGGCAGGCTTTGCATTAGAAATGCAGCTTCAGATTTCCACAGTGGCAATGTGACCAGCTTAACAGAATGCTTAATACCAGGAAATACTTGTATCAAGCTTTATATCTGTGGACAGCAACCTGCGATCCAAGAACAAACTATATATCCGCTCATAGAGCAATATAGTATCTGGCAGGAACACTACAAGTCTACTAATTACGATGTTTGGGCGATTTTAGATATATATAACACTCCTGACTTACGAAGTTTGCAAGTAGCTTTTCAACCAACTAAAATTCGCAGCATATTGATGATCCCACTCCAGTATCGTCAGCAGTTGCTGGGCTACTTAAGTATTTTTCGTGACGAAATAGATACAGAAACTTTATGGGCGGGGCAGTATGACAGCGATCAAAGACAACTGTACCCCCGGCGATCCTTTGAAGTTTGGCGCGAATCTAAAAAAGCACAAGCTCAAAAATGGACGATTGAAGAGATTGAACTGGCTAGAAATCTGGGTAAACACTTTGCTTCCGCAGTTCAGCAGTATGAACTACAGCAACAAGTACAAGTCTTCAATGAAAATTTAGAAAAACAAGTTAAAAGACGCACAGTTGAGTTACAACGCACATCTGAACAAGAACAGGCTGTGTTTAAAGTTATTGCAGAGATTCGGGAATCCCTGGACACAGATACTATTTTTCAAACCACTACTAAAGAGGTTTGTCAATTAATCAAAGCCGATCGCGTTTCTGTTTATCGTTTCGATTCTACTTGGGGTGGTGAGTTTGTCGGGGATTTCGAGGCTGCTAGTCCATACTGGTCGAATGAATCCGAACTAGGTATTAATACAATTTGGAATGACACCTACTTACAAGATACAGAGGGAGGACGTTACCGCAACAATGAAACATTTGCAGTCGATGACATCTACAAGATGGGGTTTACTCAATGTCATATCGAGAATCTAGAGCAGTTTCAAATTCACGCTTTTGTGCTTGCTCCGATTTTTGTTGGGCAAAAACTTTGGGGTTTGCTGGCAACTTATCAACACACTGGCCCTCGGCAATGGAAAACCTCTGAAGTGAACTTTCTCAGTCAGATTGCTGCCCAAATGGGAGTAGCACTCCAGCAAGCTGATTTACTCACGCAGACACGACAGCAGGCGTTAAATTTGCAACAAGCAGCAGAACAACAACGGGTATTGTTTGAAGTTGTGGCGAAAGTTAGGGAATCTCTTGACCTAGATGCGATTTTTCAGACAACCACCCAAGAAATCTGTAAATCACTACAAGCGGATCGAGTTGCAGTCTACCGCTTCCAGGCTGATTGGAGTGGTGAATATATCGCCGAGTTTGTGGGCGATCGCTGGATAAAGCTAGTAAGTTATGATACCAAGACAGTTTGGCAAGATAGCTATTTGCAGGAAACCCAAGGTGGGCGATATCGTCACAATGAAACCTTTGCAGTTGATGACATCTATGAAGCTGGTCACTCTCAATGCCACATTGCAGTTCTAGAGCAAATTCAAGCAAGAGCCTATGCGATCGCACCTATATTTATCGGGCAACAGCTATGGGGCTTGCTAGCAGCTTACCAGAATTCTGCACCCCGCCATTGGGAAGCCTCGGAAATTAAGTTTATTGCTCAAATTGCTAATCAGCTTGGGGTTGCACTCCAACAAGCCCAATTGCATAATCAAACTAAAGAGCAGACCCAAAAGCTGGCTCAAGCTTTGCATGATTTAAAGCAAACTCAAACCCAACTGATCCAAACTGAGAAAATGTCTTCACTGGGTCAACTGGTAGCTGGTATTGCTCACGAAATTAATAACCCCGTGAACTTCATTTATGGCAACATCAATCATGTCAACGATTACGCTCAAGATTTACTTAGTATACTAGACCTATATTTGCAAGAATGCACCAATCCTAGCCCTGAGATTAGCGATCGCGCCTTCGAGATAGATTTAGAATTTCTCATGGAAGATTTGCCCAAAACTCTATCTTCGATGAAAGTTGGCATCGATCGCATCCGGCAAATTGTCTTGGGTTTACGGAATTTCTCCCGCCTTGACCAGGCAGAAAAAAAGCCAGTTGATATTCATGAAGGCATTGATAGCACCTTGCTAATTTTGCAGCATCGCTTGAAAGCAAAACCAGAAAGTCCGGCGATTAAATTAGTCAAAGAATACAGTGACCTTCCCTTAGTAGAGTGCTATGCCGGGCCACTGAATCAGGTATTTATGAATGTTTTAAGCAATGCGATCGATGCTCTAGAAGATTATAGGGAATCTAAATCAAATTCTCATAATAGTGAAATTACCATCCGTACTTCTATTGGAGAGCTTGAAGGTAATATCAAAAGCGTAGTAATTCGTATTGCAGACAATGGCCCAGGAATACCCGAAGCCCTCAGAGCAAGAATCTGTGACCCATTTTTTACCACTAAGCCAGTGGGAAAAGGCACTGGCTTGGGGTTATCAATTAGTTATCAGATTGTCGTAGATAAACACGGTGGTGTGTTTAAATGTGATTCTCAGCCGGGGTTAGGTACAGAATTTTGGATTGAAATTCCGATTAAACAAATTAGTCATTAGTCATTTGTCATTAGTCATTTGTCATTAGCCATTTGTCATTTGTCATTTGTCTTAAACCCCTGTTCCATTTGGTCACGGCAGGAAACCGTGTTTCGACTACGCTCAACAACCGGGCAGTTTTCCTCCTGCCTCCTGCCCTCTGCCTCCTGCCTTCCTTGATAACTTCTAACTTCTAAGTTGCACAGGCATAGCTAAATAGGTCATTTTTAAACCACCCAATGGCGTAAAAATCACTGGAGTTAGGCTTTGATTCAAATGCATTTGAATTTCGGAAGATGGTAACTCTTTCAAACCTTCCATCAAATATTTAATATTAAAGGCAATTTCTATATTTTCCCCAGAAATTTGTGCTGGCATTGACTCTCTACCACTACCCACATCTTGAGCTTCACAAGATAAGGTAATTTCTTGGGCTTCGCTGTCAATACTGACCTTGACAATATTATTTTTCTGATCGGCTAGCACAGCAATCCGTTCCAAAGTGCTGACGAATTGTCGTCGTTCGATTGTCACTTGTCGCTCAAATTGGCGCGGGATTAATTGTCGATAAGCAGGATATTGCCCTTCTAATGTGCGACTAGTCAAGCGTTGATTTTGCCATGCAAACACAACTTGACCTTGATCGAAATATAAAGCTACGGGTTCATCTGATGAGGCGCTATGAGCTAACATTCGTTGGAGTTCGCGTAATGCTCTAGCTGGTACTGTTACTTCTAGTTGACTAGTTCCGCCTAAAGGACGCTCGTTACTAGTTTCTACTACTGAGAGGCGATGTCCGTCGGTAGCTGCAAATTCTAGGGTATCTTGTTTAACTGTTAAATGTACACCAGTGAGTACTTGCTTGGTTTCATCACCACTGGTAGCAAATAATGAACCGCGTAATCCCTCAATTAATGCGGTAGTGGTGAGATGGATTACTTCTGTATTTTCAATTACAGGTAGTTCGGGAAATTCTTCCGGCCCCATTGCTCGGACTTGGTAATGTCCACTCTTGGGTGTGAGTGTGACTATTAAACCTTCTCCACCGGGTGTTGCACCTGTGAGGGCTGATTCATCATCTAAAGTGATTTCGCCTTCTGGAAGCCGAGAGGTGATATCTACAAGTAACTTAGCAGGAAGTGCGATCGCACCACTTTGCCATACCTCTGCGTTAAAGCTGGTGCGGATTCCTAAGCTGAGATCGAAGGCTGTTAAGCTTACTTGGTTAGTTTCAGCATCCGCTTGCAACAGCACATTGGCAAGTACTGGATGAGTTGGTCGTGAAGGTACTGCACGACTAACGAGTGAGAGATTTGTACTGAGATCGCTTTGGGAGCAAACTAATTTCATAAGTCAGATTCCGCTGGTGAAAGATATCCTAACACCCTTATTGTTCATAGGCGATCTAAAAATGTGTAGGTTGGGTTGAGGAACGAAACCCAACATTTTGCGGGGTTTGTTGGGTTTCGCTCCGCTCAACCCAACCTACAAATATTTTTAACCGAGCAGTATTGCAACAGGACTTGATTTATTACGTTAACAAGCTTTAAGGGGCTATTTTATCTCAGAGAAAAGGCAAAGGCGATCGCTTCTACGCTTCAGACTGTGAAAATTTAAACCTTAGCAGCTAATGTTGCTTGATCTATAAGAAACGCTTAAGCATTTCTCGCAAACATATAAGCAGTTGCAGCAAATGCTTAATACTTTGCAACAAATGCTATTCCATGTATAAGAAACGCTTAAGCATTTCTTGCAAACATATAAGCAGTTGCAGCAAACGTTTAATACTTTGCAACAAATGCTATTCCATATATAAGAAACGCTTTAATCATTGCAGCAATTGTTGTAATAAATTTATGAATTTATTTATTACCTGAAACATAAAAACAGTCTAAGTGAAATTAACTAAATTATTCAAGATGCGATCGCAACTGATTTGCTATATTTTCCCATGACAATCCAAGGAATTTTTGTATAAAACAGTACTATCACCCTAGTAGCAGAGATGCATTATGGCACGTCCTAAAAGAAATTCTAGCGTTTTAGAAAAAGCCGATCGCCGGATTGAAAGTTTACAATCTATCAGCGTAGAACTTGACTTTGGCGAAGGATTGACTATACAAGCTTACAATATAATAATTAACGATTTACGGTCTAAGCTTGCTGCGTACAACACCGCGTTATCTACTATTGACAAACTCACAGATGATGTCAAAAACGCAGAACAGGCTGTAATAACAATGTCAGAAAAAATGTTACTAGGAGTTGGCAGCCGTTACGGTAAAACCAGCCAGGAATACGAGATGGCGGGTGGTGCGCGACGAGTTAATACCAAGAAGAAGCGAAGCACACTAAGCAATTCCAAACTCACCAATTCTTTAGCAACTGATCCTGTTCAGCTTTCTTCTGTAAATGGATCTATGAATGGGGCATCGCCTGCGATCGTAAGTTAGCTAAAATCTAATAGGAAACCAATGCCTACCAAACGGGAGATTCACAACATCGTCACTCTCCCGTTCAAGGCGTAAGAAGCCGTAGATTGAAAATTCCTAGAAAATCTTTGATGTTGTGAGTGACTAGGGGTAAATCATGGCGTAGAGCCGTGGCTGCAATCCAAGCGTCTTGAGGTGAAATTGATCGTCCCGCACTTTGTTGCTCCACACGCACCTGTGCCCATTGCCGACAAAGGGTTTGATCGACCGGAATTACGAGGTAATTCGACAGATATTGCTCTAGCTGTGCAAGGCGACGATCGCCCCACTGACGCAAAATTGCCCACTGAAAAAGTTCGGCGACGGTCATAAACGACAGTGCCAATTCCTGACTGCTCAAAAGTGGTAGGTAAGGGTCAGCATAGTCACTACCTTTGAAGATGAAAGAGGCGATGTCAGTATCGATAAGCACAAGACTCATGGGAGTTTGATTAAATTACCTCTTGGCGCTGCTGTCGCAGGAAGGTAAGGAAATCCTCAATGGAGTCTTCTTCGGGCCAAAAGTCAGCGGCGAGATCCTTGAGGTTATGAACGGTCGTGAGGGTTTGAGTGGCGAGTAGCTCCTTAAGCGTGGAGCCATGCCAAAACTGGGTACTGAGGGTTTTGAGATCGGTTTGGGAATTTGAGGTTGAATCGATTTGGGTGAGGATTTGCAGCAGTTGTAGGCGTTCTGTGGATGAGAGCAGTTGGATCGCTGCGATCGCAGCTTCGAGTTGTGGGGTCATAGCGAACCTTTTATTGATCTAGTTCTATGCTATGTGAATTCAGGAACAATCTTTGCTGCTCGGCACTGGTTCTAAAATTTCTTGATTATTTTGCAACCAACATGGCGAGAGCCGATGCAGACAATCCAAATTTGAGCATCCCGATGGCGAGCTTCGAGGCGAACGAGGCGAAAATCAAGGTTTTTAATCCGCCTACGCGGGTTTTGTCTGTGTAGTCGCGAAATTAAATTCGCCCGATGTAATATCTATAGCTCAAAAAATATTACAATTTATCAGAGATATTGTTAACACCACTGAGACGCTTCATAATGGCAACCACATCTTATGTTCAGGTAACTATTTCCCTGGCTGAACTGGGTTTAGACGAAGAAGAGTTGCAAGCTGAAGCAGAGAATTTGCTCCCACAGATTAAAGAAGTTGATGGAGTAGAAGATGCAGATTTAGTGGCAGTTACAGAAGCCCCCCAAGGTTCAAAGGCTTTCGGGGGTTTTGAGTTAGGGACATTAAAAGCTGTAGTCAATCCAGCCCTCATCAAACCTTTGTTTGGGTTTCTGGGCAGAGTATTGGGCAACAAATCAATTAAGGTGGGAATCAAAGCACCTGACGGCAGAGAACTTAACTTAGAAGCCAGTAGTCGTGAGGATTTGGAATTTGCTAGGCAGCTAGCAGAGGATTTTTTGAACAAGACAAATACACAAGATAGTAACAATGGCTAAGTTTGCACTGCTGATAGGGGTTAGTGAGTATGATCATCAGGATGAAGATTTAAAACCACTATCAGCTGCTGTCAAAGATGTTGAGGCGATGCAGCGAGTGTTGGTGAACCCGGAAATGGGTGACTTTGCAGTGGCGGATATCACGGTGCTGAAAAATCCCCAAAAGCAAGAAATAGAAGAGGCTATTGAAAACCTTTTCAACAATCGCCACAAGGATGACCTGTTGTTATTTTACTTTTCTGGGCATGGAATTAAAGATGATAGAGGGCAACTATACCTGTCAACTCGTGCTACTAAAAAACTAAACGGCAAGCTGGCAAAGTCTTCAGCAGTTGCAGCTAGTTTTCTGCACAACAATATCAACGATAGCCGCTCTCAGAGGCAAGTTTTAATTTTAGACTGTTGCTTTAGTGGAGCGGTCGCTCAAGGCATGAACGTCAAAGGTGTTAGTATCATCAATGTGCAAGATCAACTAGGCGGTAAAGGTACGGCAATCCTAACTTCTTCCACTTCTACTCAATATTCTTTTGAGCAAGAAGGCTCAGAACTCTCTATCTACACCCGCTATTTGGTTGAAGGTATTGAAACAGGCGCAGCCGATAAAGATACTGATGGCTGGATTTCCATTGATGAACTGCATGAGTATGCCAGTACCAAGGTGCAAGAAGCTGCGCCAGCAATGACTCCCAAGTTCTACCCAGTTGAAGAAGGTCATAAGATTCTGTTGGCAAAGTCGCCCAAAGATGACCCAAAGCTGAAGTATCGCAAGGAAGTGGAAAGTCGCATCAATCTCGGCAATTTTTCTATACCCGCCCGTCGTCTGCTAAATTCGCTACGCCTCCAATTAAATCTTACCCCAGAGGTTGCCGATGCGATCGAAGCCGAAGTTCAACAACCTTATCGAGAGTATCAGCACAAATTAGAAGAATATGAAGCAACGCTGGTTGAGGCAATTGCTGCTGAAGCAAAACTAAGTGAAACTACACTTAATGACCTAAGAGATTATCAGCAATATTTAGGGCTAAGGGATGAAGATGTAGTTTCAATAGAAGAACGGATTATTGGTCAGCAAAAACCGACTGTAGCTGTAGAACAAAGGCCTGTACCCCCAGAACAAAATCTAACTAATCAGTTTGAGTTTGAGGTGGTAACGGTAAATGCTAAGGGAGAACCAATTAATTGCAGTCGCAAACGAGCCGAGTTTTTCTCAGAAAATTTGGGTAATGGTGTAGTTCTGGAAATGGTTGCAATTCCTGGTGGAAAATTCTTGATGGGTTCCCCAGAGAATGAGCTAGAACGAAACTATTCTGAAAGTCCACAGCATACTGTCAGCGTTCAACCTTTTTTCATGGGTAAATTTCCAGTTACACAAAACCAATGGGCTATTGTAGCTACTCTGAAAAAGGTAAGTATTGATTTAAATCCCGACCCTTCGAGCTTTAAAGGCGCCAATCGACCTGTTGAACAGGTGTCTTGGGATGATGCAATTGAGTTTTGTGCCAGATTATCTAACAAGACTAGGAAAACCTATCGCTTGCCTAGTGAAGCAGAGTGGGAATATGCCTGTCGTGCGGGAACGACTACCCCATTTTATTTTGGTGAGACGATTACGACTGATTTAGTGAATTATAACGGAAAATACACCTATAATTCTGGGTCAATGGGTGAATTTCGTGAGCAAACAACAGATGTCGGAAATTTTCCACCAAACTCCTTTGGTTTATTTGATATGCATGGTGATATATGGGAATGGTGTCAGGATACTTGGCACGAAAATTATTATAACGGAGCGCCAACAGATGCTACCCCTTGGATGAGTGATAATGAAGAACGGCTGCTACGTGGTGGTTCGTGGAACAGCAATCCGTGGATCTGCCGTTCAGCGTTTCGCGGTAAGTGGGTGCGTGTCGTTCACAACGACCGCTTGGGTTTTAGGGTTGTGGTTGCAGCTCCCCTCATTTGAATTGATATCCCCGACTTCTCATAGAAGTCGGGGTTCTGTGGCTTTCACGAATGATTTAGGACTGCTATAGCGATGCCAGTAAATTGCGGAAAACCTGCCACAATTTCTGTTTAAATCATAAATTAGGCAAGTTTACCTTGTGGAAAACTTGTGGAAAAACTATTGTACTTTTCCACAAGGTAATTATACTTAATTAAGTTTTATCAGCAAAATATCAAGTTTTCCACAGTTTTTTCCACAAAAAGTAAGATTTTTTCCACAATCTAAGTTAAATTTAATCAATTTTTATACGTTACTTAATATTCTCGACTATTTATTCAGCTGTTAAGGCTCATAATCGCAATGCAGGTTGTGGAAAACTTAAAATACATCTTCAGGATGATTTTTGAGAACGGCTAGTCATATTGATGCGATCGCTCAGTTGGCGGAGAGTTTGTGCTAAAGTGCGATCGCTCTCCTGGAGTTGGGTAATTTTATCACAACTGTAGATCACCGTTGTATGGTCTTTACCACCAAACTCCTCCCCAATCCTCGGCAAACTCAGAGACGTGTGTTGGCGCATTAAATACATTCCTAATTGACGCGCCCAGCTAATCTCTCTTCGTCGCGAGTTACTTTTGAGGTCGTCTATTGAAACATCAAAATTATCCGCCACAACTTTTAAAATTGCTTCTGGGGTAGCTGCCATTTTTTCATTAGGCGGTTCTAAAACTGGTGTGATATTTTCTACCGTCATTGGTAATCCCCAAATGGAAATATAAGCCACCGCCCGAATTAAAGCTCCTTCTAATTCTCGAATATTAGAAGTATAGTTAGAAGCAATATACTCAATCACGTCGCGGGGAAGACGAATATTCTCATCCTCGGCTTTTTTCTGTAAAATTGCCATTCTCGTTTCTAAATCCGGCTTTTGAATATCTGCGATTAACCCCATAGAAAACCGAGAACAAAGCCGTTCTTGCAAACTAGGAATCTGGTTAGGAGGACGGTCGGAAGCAATCACAACTTGTTTGCCAGCTTCATGTAAAGTATTAAAAGTATAAAAGAATTCTTCTTGGGTGTATTCCTTCCCTTCAAGAAACTGAATATCATCAACTAATAAAACATCAGCAGCTCGGTAATGTTCTCGAAAACTTTGCATACTATCTTTACGAATCGCTGTAATTAAATCATTAGTAAACTGCTCAGTAGAAACATAAAATATTTTACAATCAGGAGAAATTTCCCAGCGATAATGACCAATAGCCTGCATAAGATGAGTTTTACCTAAACCTACGCCACCGCATAAAAATAAAGGATTAAACTCCCTACCTGGAGATTCTGCAACTGCCAAAGAAGCAGCATGAGCCATCCGATTGTTGGCACCAACTACAAATCGTGAAAAGACATATTTAGAGTTTAATTCAGTAGTTTTTTGATTGGGATTAGGAACGGCCTCAGAAATATTGCTAGGATTTGGTGATTCCCAAGAAACCTCTCGTTCACTAAAATGAGAAACTTCATCACCTTGAGCAACAGTAATGTAAATCCCCACAGGATGACCGAGAATATCCTGGACTACATGAGCAATGGTATTGATGTAATACTTCTGTAACCAATTACGAGCAAATGGGTTAGGGGTGCGAATCACTAAGCAATTATTTTCTAATCGCTCCGCACTAGCAGTTTTAATCCAAGTTTCAAAGGTCGGTCGGGATAGTTCAAGCTGTAGCCGCTCTAGTACCTGACTCCACAGACTTTCTATGGGAATTTCCATTATCCACCACCTTTGCTGCTAATCGTCACAATAGAAGAGAAAGCACCAATTTAGCATCCAGACAGGCTAGACCTAGAATAAGCTTTTAAGTTGTAATCATTTTGAGACATACCCAGTAGGCAAGATCCTAACACCCACTGACTGACACGGAGAAGCAACGACACATGAAGACAACAAACCATGATTTAGCGCCCAAGAAGATTGATACCAGGGGTTTACCACACAGGTTGTGGATGCTCTTATATGGGGTAGCAGTGGTGTTCCTGGGGAGCTGCTCTCTTCTACCTGCTAAGACCTTTGAGACTCGACAAAGCGAGACTCAAGCCCAAAAGCCAATAGAATCCAATCCGGTAATTGTCCCCCCACCAATTATCTCGTCGTCTGGAGATCCTAATTTTGTGGTAAAAGTAGTGCAAAGTGTGGGGCCTGCGGTAGTTCGCATTGATTCTTCCAAAACAATCACTTCTCGCGTACCAGACGAATTTAACGATCCATTTTTCCGGCGGTTTTTTGGAGATGCAGCGCCACAGCCTAGACAACGGGTAGAGCGGGGTAGTGGCTCTGGATTTATCATTAATTCCTCAGGTCAAATTTTGACCAATTCCCATGTGGTAGATGGTGCTGATAGAGTGACTGTCACACTCAAAGATGGCCGGACTTTTGATGGTAAAGTTTTGGGTGAAGACCCAGTAACAGATGTGGCTGCGATCAAAATTGATGCGAATAATCTGCCAACTTTATCTGTGGGTAACTCCGATGCCTTGCAACCAGGAGAAGCAGTAATCGCCATTGGTAATCCGTTAGGCTTGAATAATACTGTCACTTCTGGAATTATTAGTGCTACAGGTCGTTCTAGTAGCGACATCGGTGCTAGCGACAAACGGGTTGATTACATTCAAACGGATGCAGCGATTAACCCTGGTAATTCCGGTGGCCCATTGCTAAATGCTCGTGGCCAGGTAATTGCAATGAACACAGCTATTATCCGAGGTGCTCAAGGATTGGGATTTGCTATTCCCATTAATACTGTGCAAAGAATTGCCCAAGAATTAATTGCTACAGGCAAGGTGGATCATCCTTATTTGGGTGTTCAAATGGTGACATTGACACCAGAAAATAAAGAAAGAATCAAAAATGTAGCTGGCGATCGCTTAAATCTTACAGCAGATGAGGGCGTTTTGCTGGTTGAGATTGTGCCGCGATCGCCAGCATCTGTGGCTGGACTACGAGTTGGTGATGTGATTAAAAGCATTAATAACCAGCCTGTTACTAAAATTGAAGAAGTACAAAAGCTAGTAGAAAAGAGCAAAATCGGTACTAATTTACCAATAGAAGTAGAACGCAATGGGCAAACTGTCCAAGTAGGAGTCCAACCTGCTCCTTTGCCCGTGAGACGTGAAGGATGATGTTAGTTATTAGTCATTAGTCCAATACCCAATGCCCAATGCCCCATTCCCCAAAGGAGTTTCATCATGACTGAGTTAGCGCCAATAATTCAATTAGGCAATCCAACATTGCGTCAAAAAGCTGCTTGGGTTGAGAATATTCAAGATGAGCATATCCAAAAATTAATTGAAGACTTAATCGCCACTGTTGCTAAGGCTAACGGTGTGGGAATTGCTGCGCCTCAAGTAGCACAATCCTATCGTTTATTTATTGTGGCTTCCCGCCCTAATGCCAGGTATCCCAACGCCCCGGAAATGGAACCTACTGCTATGATTAATCCCAAAATCATTGCTCATTCAACTGAAGTTGTTAAAGATTGGGAAGGTTGTTTAAGTGTTCCAGGAATTCGGGGGTTAGTGCCTCGGTATAAAGCTATTGAAGTGGAATACACAGACTGTCAAGGCAACTTACAAAAGCAAGAATTAACCGATTTTATCGCTCGGATTTTTCAACACGAGTACGATCATCTCGACGGTATCGTATTTGTAGATCGCCTAGAAAGCACTCTCGATATGATTACTGAGCAAGAATATAGGATTAATATTTGATTTCTGAAAAAAACTCAGTATAACTAAGAAGAGTCCATTACCTAAGCTGATGCTTATCACAACATTGCCAGCTTGCCCATTGACTTCAGTAACCGTTAGGGTGTTGTTGTCGGGGTCGCTGTCAGGTGTGGTAGTATTAACTGCCAGAACATTCCCGTTCAGGAGAGTATTTTTATTGGTGCTGACGGCATCATCGACGGCAGTTGGAAGATTGTTAACAGAGGCGATATTAATTGTGCCGTAAATATCATTGTTATCGGTAGGCGTTCCAGCATCGTTAGCAGCACTGTTAGCGCTGAAGCTAGGAGAATTTTCTACAGAATTCACAGTCGGCAGAACGCTTGGCATTCACTGGTTGTTGCCGTTGGTGTTAGTGGTGGACTGCATGATGAAAATTGCACCCCCTTTGCCCAAGCCTGGGTTACCTACCGTACCGTCTATACCAACTCCCGTACCGCCTGTAGCTGTTTCTGTTTAGCCCTCTTCTGTCACTCTCCAGAGTGAGCAAGTAGTAACTAAGTGAAATTATCCAGAAGCATAACAGGGATTAAATTGATTCATTTCACTACGACCTGGGCGTTCTGGAACAGCCTTGTAAGCAATAACTTTAAGTAAAGTGCGATAAATGCGGAGACGTTCTTGAGAAGAAGCTGCTAATAATTTGGGATTAAATTTCACAATGGCTACCCAAGCGATGGCGATCGCAATATCTAAATCTTAAGCAAAGGAACGCCAAATAGCCTAACTGATTAATTTATCTCAAGCCATATCGTGTCAGAGTAAAGACTTATCCTATAGCCGATTGACTTCCGACGTGAAATACTCCAAAAATGCCATAATAGGCAATTTAATAGAATATTGAAGGCAAAAATGCACCTGCTGGCTCGTTGTATAGTCCCATACTCATCAATGTCATTGGTCGAACTACGTGCAATCCTTTCTCTAAGCACCAACGGAATAACTCAGTATTGCGCGTTGGCAAGAGAAATCCTGATTGGGAAATTGCTGTTGCGGCGCTCAGTAGTGCCTTGAGGTCTTGATTACTGTGGGCAACGCTGTGTCCATTAAAACCAAGAAAAGTTGTGTATCCTGTAATCTGACCGTTATATTCAACTACTGTAAGCGTTTGTTGCTCAATTGCATCAAGTAATTCGAGATGACGAACATGGCCATGAACTTGAAAACAAAGTTTGTTGCAGATATCGATATCTGCTGAGGTTGCTGTACGAACCACATACCCTAGAACTTCAAGTTTAAGTGTCGTACCTTTTAGGACTGCAAGCGGTTCTCGTACATGAAATCCAAGCTTGGTATATAAGGATAATGAACTACTATTATAGGCAGCCTGTACTAACCTAACACCTGCAAATTCCTGCTGCCGTGCGTAATCTAAGAGGTATTGCATAAGATGCTTACCGATTGAACGCCCTTGTGTCCTGGGACTAACTGAGAGTGGCCCAATTCCAGCAATTACTCCATTACTCCAGAGGAAATTGCTGCCCACAATATGTCCATCTAATTCAGCGACAACCGAGTAAATATTTTGACGCTTAAATAGAGACGAAAACCAGTCAATTGTAGCTTCGACTGAAGCCCAATCTACAGGAATATGATGTTGATCATTGAGTATCTTAAAGGCTTGGTAACAGATTGAACCGCAGTCATGGGCATCTTCAATTGTTCCCTCTCGCAAAATGAAGTTTGTGCTTTTCATAATCGGTAGACTAGCTGTTTTAAGATAAGTAAACCCCAGAAGGGGGATGCATTTAAAAAATTAGCAAAAAACCACTATAAAAGCGAGGCTTGCAGCGATAATCAAGGTGCTATTTCTCTCTATCGGCAACTGAACTTTGAATTTTATCCTATGTTGCCAAATTATTACGGACAGGATAAACATGCTCTACGCATGAAATTGCTTTTGACAGCAAAAGAATTCGTTAATGTAGGTGTCAATTTTGAAGAAATTGATAACCAGTTATGCGTAGCGCAAGTTGATGCACTGAAGTGTTCGCCAGTAGTCTTTGAGTTTGCAGTTTTGTGAGCGATCGCATCAGTAGACTATGAGAAAATGAGAACTTGGAATAAGCTTAAAATGGAGGATTTTAAACCACGATTCATCCACCCGTCGCACAGAATACATCCTGTATTCGCATCAAAACCAGTGGCTAGCGGCGCTTGAAGATCTCAAGAGTGAAGGGTTTGAGGATACAGTTGTTCCCAGTGTTGCATACGAATATGGGAAGAACGAGTTTGCCTATCAGTTCTGGAATCACTCAGAAGGAACTGAAAGTGCCGAAGGCCGTTGGGCAAAAGGCCCCTCAATGGATGGCAAAGGGGAATTTCAGTATGTGGAAAATCCTCAACCACTGGGGCCAAAACCTGAACTACCCCAGCCCGATCCACGACTGCATGGTACAGCGAAAACGCCACAGGCACAAGGCGATGGTTCGAGCGCACCCCCTTTGATTGAACGCACAACGACGATCGTTGGTGAGTAATCATTGGCACGTAGCTGCATTTACATCTCTTTTAATAACACTTGATTCCCCCAATCCTCCTTGCAAAGTAGGGTTGGGGGGATTTTGCTAGCTGAACATATATTAGATCGGTAGTCGTCCACGAATATTAGTTACGAATTAAGGACTGTTTCAATATTTCCAAAAGCGATCGCTCCATAACTTCACTGACAAATTTATTGCCTTGCAAGTTGAGGTGAATGTGGTCGTGAAATAAACCTTGCGGGTTGGTAGATGAATTGAAGCTCGGCAAAAAATCTATATAGTTTATTTGCTGCGCTTTGGTAAAATCGCTCAAGCGCTGACGTGCTTTAATTTCATAATCGCGGGGGCCTGGTTCACCAATTTCTCGCAGCAAGGGAGTCATAACTAGCAGAAATTGGCTGTTGGTTTGACGAGTCAGGGCTTGAATTTTAGCGATCGCCTCCAGATTAATCCCGACGCGATCGCCTGGTTCATTTTGCACGGCTTGTAGTTCAGGAATTGGCTTTTGCTTAACGATATAACGCTGCCACACTTCCACTAATGCTAGGGGAGGTTTACGATCTGGATAGTTGCGATCGCGTCCTACCGGTAAAGAAGTGGGAGGAGTGGCAAACAAATCATCGGTATTAATTAATAACACCACTGCTTGCGCGTTGAAATTGCCAAACTTCTGTAAATAGGCTAATTCGTTCCTTGGGCCCCAAGAGTTAGCTGAAGCATTCAGCACTTCTACTTCCTGATAATTACTGTTAGAAGATGACCCTAGAGAACGCATCATCAAACTAGATATTGTATTAGTCTGATCTGTCCACCAGCCACCATTAGCAATAGAATCACCTAAGAGGAGAATTCGTAGCTCAGAAGGTAGAGGTATCTTTTTTATCGGATTACCTCTCATAGAATATTCATTAATTTCAATGCGATTCCCAAAACGACGGGTACGCTGGTTAGGAGCTAATAAATAACCAATCTGCTCATCGCCAATATAAATCAGGGCATTACCAAAACCAAAGAGCGATCGTAGTCCAATCTCGACTACCACAAACAATCCCACAACCACCGCCGAAATTACGATCAGTGCCACTTTCACCTACCCGCACCCTTTTATACTGAGTTACTGTTCAACGATAGTAACTGACACATTGAACATTGGGTACAAGAGGCAGAGGGGCAGGGGGCAGGGGGCAGAGGAGAGAAAATTTCTCTCAGCTCCCTCATCCCCACTCCCCATTTTGTATAAATCAGACTAATACCTCTAAAGAAGTAAGTAATTGTGGGGTTTTAAAAATTGTGAAAGTTAAACAAAATAGTATTAGGAATTTAACATTATCCGCAAAAAGAAGGACTACAATCAAAACGGACAAATGTTCCATGCTCCAACAATAGAGGATTACAAAGCTGTGTCCGACTTAAATCGAGGAATTATGAAATTTGAGGGGGCAGATTCCCCAAAAGTAGTCACTATCTCTACCGTGTTGCTTTTGGGATCGATCGCTGCTCTCATTATCTGGGCGCTGCAAGCTGCCTATGCGCTAAACTAAAACCATTAGTAGCCTAGAAGGACACTGGCAAAAACGGTTTCCGTCATAGCCAAGTGTCCTTCTAGCAACTAGTAAATAAAAACGCCCTAATAACCATCAAAAATTTCAGAAAAACTTTAGATTTTAGATTTGAGGTTTTAGATGGAAAATTTAAATCTAAAATCCAAAATCCAGAATGTTTGAACCTTGGGGTGTCTTAGCTATTTTAATTGTCTGCCCCCTCTTGGGCGGATTACCCCTGATTGCATGGATTACTTACGCGCTGACGCGTAAGCAGTTATCACAAGTTGGCACAGGAAACATTAGTGTATCAGCTGCCTTTTATCATGGCGGTAGGTTTGTCGGAATTCTGGCAGTCTTGTCAGAAGCTTTTAAAGGAGTTGCAGCAGTCTTACTTACTCGCGTTTTCTTCCCAGATGGCTCGTCTTGGGAATTGATTGCGCTCATTGCTCTAGTAATCGGTAGATACTGGATAGGCAGAGGGGCGGGTACGACAAATGTCGTTTGGGGATTTGTCGTACACGATCCACTAGTAGCAATATTTGTATCTTTCTTTGCAGGCATTAGCTTTACAATTCTGCAATCGAGAAAGGTAGTCAAATTTGGGGTTTTGCTGCTTTTTCCTCTGTTTGTGATACTTCTGCATATTAGCGATATCCCCAGAATGCTTGCTGCTGTTGCCTTAGCTGCTTTAATGGGCTGGATTTACACCAGAATTCCTGATGATATGAACCTGCCAGCCCAAAAAGCGCAAACAGAATCGCAAGCGATGTTGGAATTTTTACGCGGCGAGCGAGCAATGGTTTCTCTAGATGAAGAGTTGGATGCTGCCATAGTTGGAGAAAAGGCGGCGACATTATCTCAAATTAAGCGCTGGGGCTATTCAGTTCCGAAGGGGTGGGTACTTGCCCCAATCGACGATCCCCAAGCGTTGACAGAATTTCTCCAGCCATCAGAATTATCCCCCTTAGTGGTGCGTTCTTCTGCCATTGGAGAAGACTCAGAACACGCTTCCGCCGCTGGGCAGTATGAAACAGTTTTAAATGTTACCAGCTCCCAAGCATTACAAGAAGCGATCGCTCAAGTTCAAGCTTCCTACAATCATCCATCTGCTGTGCAATATCGGCGCGATCGCGGCTTAAATGACACAGCAATGGCAGTATTAATTCAACAACAAATCCAGAGTGTATATTCTGGCGTCGCTTTCAGCCGCGATCCCATTACCCAGCAAGGTGATGCAATCATCATAGAAGCCCTTCCAGGTAGCCCAACGCAAGTCGTTTCGGGAAAAGTCACACCAGAACAATATCGCGCTTTTGTCGTTGAAATAGAAAATTCTTACTCTATACAATTAGAGGGTGAAGGACGAGTCCCTCAAGCATTAATCAAGCAAGTTGCATACTTAGCCTACCGACTCGAAAAACGCTATCATGGCACTCCTCAAGATATTGAGTGGAGTTATGATGGTCAAACGCTTTGGGTGTTGCAATCTCGACCGATCACTACTCTGTTACCCATCTGGACACGTAAAATCGCCGCTGAAGTGATTCCTGGAGTCATTCACCCCTTAACATGGTCGATTAATCGTCCATTAACTTGTGGAGTTTGGGGAGAGCTTTTTACTTTAGTTTTAGGCGATCGCGCCTTAGGGTTAGATTTCACCGAGACAGCAACTCTGCATTACTCTAGAGCCTACTTTAATGCATCCCTCTTAGGAGATATTTTTCTCCGTATGGGACTGCCGCCGGAAAGTCTGGAATTTTTAACCAGAGGAGCTAAATTAAGTAAACCGTCTTTGCAGTCAACCTGGGAAAATTTGCCAGGGCTAGGGAGGTTGCTGAAGCGGGAATTAAGTTTAGAAAAGGACTTCAAGCAGGATTATCACAAACGCTTCATTCCTGGGTTGTCGCAGTTGGCACAAGAAGATATAGATAACTTAGAACCAGCTAAGTTGTTGGCAAGAATTGATTTTATTCTGGAGTTGTTGCGTCATGGGACGTATTACAGCATATTAGCTCCCTTGAGTGCTGCCCTGAGACAGGGAATTTTTCGGGTGAAAGATGGGCAAATCGATCATAGCGTCACCCCAGAGGTAGCAGCATTGCGATCGCTCAGTGCCATAGCTACAGATGCCAAGCAAGTATTGCTGGAGTTCGAGCCACAGCAGGTATTTGAGCAATTAAAGCAAACCTCAGAGGGAGAGAAAATCCTGCAAGAATTTAACGAATTGCTTCAGGATTACGGCTATTTAAGTGAAGTAGGAACTGATATCTCCGTTCCCACTTGGCGGGAGAATCCCCAGATGATCAAGCAGATGTTTGTGCAGTTAATGCAGGGGAACGAACCACAATCAGGTGCTAAAGACGCGATTAATAGTATCTTTGCTGGTAAGCGCAAACGCTCTTTTGTGCAACGGCGTGTGGATATCAAAGGACGAGTCACCGAAGTCTATTCACGGCTTTTGGCTGAATTGCGTTGGAGTTTTGTCGCTTTAGAGAAGCTTTGGTTAAAGTCCGGCTTACTCAAAAAAACCGGAGATATCTTTTTTCTCAACTTTGATGAAGTGCAGCGTCTAGTTGTGGGTGAAGATTCCAGCTTAATTGAGCAGTTAGATAAGTTAGTAGAATCGAGGCGATCGCAATTCGTCCAAGATAGCGAGTTCATTCAAGTACCTCTTTTAGTCTACGGCAATACGCCCCCTCACCCCTTAGCTCCCTCTGAACTCTACTCTGACCAAATTTTACAAGGTATTGGAGCCAGTCACGGGCAAGCTGAAGGCAGAGTGAAGGTGTTGCGAAATTTACAAGATGTGCCAGAGATTGACCGAGATACGATTCTGGTAGTACCTTACACAGATTCCGGCTGGGCACCTTTGTTATTAAGGGCTGGAGGATTAATTGCCGAAGCTGGTGGACGGCTTTCTCACGGTGCGATCGTTGCTCGTGAATATGGGATTCCCGCTGTGATGGATGTTCGAGGTGCTACATGGATACTGCAAGATGGTCAACGGGTACGGATTGATGGGTCTAGGGGTATTGTGGAATTATCTAACGATTTAAGACCCGAGTAAACAACTCGCCGCTAAATCGGAGTACCAATTGTAGCGGGAGCTTTATCCCAGATTTCGCCTGTCGCAAAGAGAGGCAATTGCCCTTCTAGTTGACAAGCAATCCCCGGAACTTCGGGCGAGTTTACAAAAGTCACCCCAAGAGCAGCAATAATATTGGCCGCGTTGATATCAGCATCATGTTCAAATCCGCAATGCCCACACTTAAAAACTTTTCCGTTGCGATACGACTTCCCTTTGATTGGGTGGATGTGATGGCAGCGCGAACAAGTTTGACTCGTATAGGCAGGTGGAACAAATACCACTGGAATACCAACAATATTGGCTTTGTATCCAACGAACAAACGCAGCTGATAAAACGCCCAATTATTAGTTCTACGACGCTCTACTTTGCTTCGTCGCTTTTGATTCAAAGACTCTCGAATGTTAGTCAAATCCTCAAAAGACAATGCCGCGTTCAATCGTTTTGCATCTTGAACAATCTGCTTGCTGATATTGTGATTCAACCATTCTTGAAACTTCCGCTCTCTCCCAGAAAGCCTTCTCAAAAGTCGTCTAGACGACCGAGTGCGTTTAGATTGAACGTTAGCCCTGACCTTACTGTATCGGTCACGAGTATTTTGAATCTGTTTACCACTCCACGATTTTCCCGTGGATGTGGTGGCGATATCGCGCCTGCCCAAGTCAACCCCAATCACTTTTGGGGTTTTACCAGTGGGCTGAGTCGGGATATTAACGACAAAGTTGATAAAATATTGCCCCTGTTTGGTTCTATTCAATGTTGCGCTAGTGGGGTTTTGCCCGCGCAGCAGTGCAATTTGATAACCACCAATGGACAATTTAAATTCAACTCGTCCACACATCAAAGTCACCCCTACCGATTGAACTTCTTCCTTATAAACAAAGGTGCGAACATCCAAACTGATAGAGGTGGGTCTAAATTTGTGGATTTGCTTAACAGCCTTAGCGTTACCAATAACTCTTCTGATAGCCTGACAAACATGGTTAGCTTTCAATCCAGTCGCTTCACGCACAGACTTATAAACCAAATGGTGAAGCTTAGTAGTATTCCAGCAATTCTCACGTTTTGCTACTTCCAAAATCTGATTACAAGCATCAGCAAACCCCTCCATCGTGCGGTCGATTTCGCCGACAAAGTTAGATGGAACTATAAGCTTGCATTTAACAGATATGGATTGAGTCATAATAGTATTGTAACTCATCCACTTAAATTATTAACGACAACTCGCTCACCCCGCGCATTGTCTGAACTACGTTCAAAGTTATTTGGGGGTGAAGCTCATTGCCGTTCCTCCATTCTTCTCACCGCCAACTGTTCCAGTGTGGCGGGAGTCTCCTGGAGGTTTAGATGATTACCACTTCCCTCAAAGACTTGCCAGAAGAGTCTGTTTCTCACAATGCCGAAATCAAGAAAAAGGTGATGCTACGCTTCGGCGATTTACCTCACCTGACTAACTTTTCTCAAGCGCGTTTTGCTCCTGGACAAACCGCACCAGCACACGCGCATCAAGATATGTGCGAAGTATTCTTTGTGGAAGCTGGTTTGGGAGTAATTCACATTGATGGTACAGAATACCCCCTGCTTCCAGGGAACTGCGTAGCGATAGAACCGGGAGAAGTACATGAAGTTGTCAATAGTGGCTCAACTGAGCTTGTTTTGACATACTTTGGTTTACGAGTCGAAAAATCAGCCTAATTATTTTGAATACAAGATACAGTGAGGGCACAACATTGTTATGCCCTCACCAAAGTTTGGGATGTTGCTTATAAACAAAGATAAATTTGTAAAATCCTAATATACCAAGGGTGTCGCGCCGCGCATCTGACGTAAAGAATTTATACAAGCAGGACAATCGCAGCCAAATAAGTTGATTGCCACATTGCTTTCTTCGTCATTGAATTCCAGCATGGGAGCATCTTCTTGAGAAAACTCTATTTCACGTTGATAATTAGGAATTTGAGCCAACACGGAAGCCCTTGCACATACTAAACCCGCTTTATGTTTATTACGTATACAAGATAGACGATCTGTGGTTTTGGCTTCTGGTTGTGGCTCCATAGCTTGCGCTTGATTAAGCATTACTCCCATAGAGAGAATAGAGCTAATCAGCACAGGAGACGAAAGCAAACTCAGTAGGAATTTGTTCATTAGTTTTTTTAGAAAACATCTCGATTGCTCAGATTATCCGATTAAATCTTACAGTGCAAGTCAACGTTTATCAGGAATGTCGCGAGTCATATCATCTCGTGCCTTCTCCCTTGTTTGTTGGTCAATCCCATAGCAAACCACGTGCTTTTCACAAGTTCCGCCTCTAGGTAATCTAGATGCTGCGCGATCTGAGATTCAATGCTCTTGCATTTCTTGCTGACGCATAGGCATAGCGTCAATTTCCTCAAAAATTGCTGTTGCCTGCACTGGTGTAGGATCACTGCGCTTAATTCCACCATCTTTGCCCACCAAAATCACGCGAAAATTTTCTTTGTCAACCCCAAACCGTTCGCGCAACTCGGCAGCAGAAGACTCATCTATTGGCTCTATATTGGCATAGCTTTCATCTGTTGCCAAAACCTGAACGAGAACTAAATCCCGATCTGCAAAACCGCTGTTATGCTCTTGCAATAGTTGCATTTGCTGTTGATAGGTATGGTTATCAACAGACGGTGCAAAGACTAGTAGCACGCGGTTTTTCCATTTTTGGGAACTGAGGTTAAATGAAGACATTTTGATGGCGTGATTAGTTGAACCTTGAACAATATCAGCTTTACTAACTGGCGACAGGACTATACACACTAATAAGTGAAGGGCAATTAATACTAAATTATTCATAATAATATTTTATCTGTTTTATATGCTCTAAAGCTATCATTACTTAACCCAAGTTTTCTCTATCTGTTGATGCTTTTTCTTGATATTTAGAAGTAGGTTGGTACGAATCACTCAAACTATAACAGGCTGATGGGTTATCAATATATAGTTTGAAAACACTAAAGATTGCCCCTCAAAACCCAAACAGTTTTGAGGAACAAAGGTCAGTTTGAATCTCAAGTTTAAAAATTATGGAGAGTCAAGTCTCTACATTTACGTCCGCCGAGGTTATTTAATAGACTTCTTGCAGAAGTCGGGAAAAGGGGAAAGGGAAAGGGTAAAGGTTTTGTATTTAAGCCTTCCCCTTTAACCTTTACCCTTTTCTCACAAGAGTGCAAAAAGCACTTTTGCAAGAGACTTCATGAGCTGCGCTCACAAGGAACAATGAAAATGTCTTTCCCTCCTGCCTCCTGCCTTCTGCCTTCTGCCTTATTTTCAAGGCAGTCTTAATGAAAATTAGAATTGTGCCGGATCAAATTCATAAATTCCTCACGAGTCCGCACATCTTCTGCAAAAACACCGCGCATTGCACTAGTAACAGTCCAAGAACCTGGTTTCTGCACACCACGCATCACCATACACATATGGGTTGCTTCTATTACCACTGCAACCCCTTGAGGTTTAAGTAATCCTTGTAAGGCGTCAGCAATTTGTACGGTTAGACGTTCTTGAACTTGTAAACGTCGTGCATACATTTCGCAAACACGGGCAATCTTAGATAATCCTATTACTTTGCCATTGGGAATGTAAGCAACATGAGCACGACCAATAATCGGCAGAATATGATGTTCACAGGAACTGAAAATATCGATGTCCCGAACCAATACCATTTCATTGGCATTTTCTGTAAATACTGCTCCGTTTAGCAGTTCATCCAAAGATTCATGATATCCTTTTGTGAGAAACTGTAAGGCTTTCATCACCCTTTTCGGAGTATCTTTTAGTCCTTCGCGGTCTGGATCTTCTCCTAATCCAATCAGCAAAGTACGCACAGCCTGCATCATTTGGGCTTCTGTTACAGTTTGCTGTTGCCCAGTCGCTAAAGATGACAGTACCTGATCGGCAGAAGTTAGATCGGGACGAATCGATAGAGTCATTTTGTGAGTTCTGTGGGAATGTTTGGTAAATTAGTCTGTTGTCAGATGTCGGTTGCGATTGACTTCTGGCTCGTAACCAAGTGTAACATAACTTTACACTTCTTAATTATTTAAAACATTTTGTCAGTTTAAAAACGACACAATGCCTAAAGAGCTTACTTTAGTTAATTACCTGTGTCCCTTTGTCTCAATATCAGCTTCAACCCGTGAAAATTAGCGTTCTTATAGTAATAGGCCCTTTTTGTCAATATATAACTACCTGAATTAGCCCTTTCTAGGTGACTCGTAAAATTTCTTGTTTTTCACAGCGTTCACCTTAGGGTAGCTGCTGCTCAGGCTTTTCTCTGTGCCTCTGTGGTTTAAAAGTAATTTATTTAACTGTATCTGTACAGAGATAAGAGGTTAAAGAGGAATTTATTGACTAAAATTTCTACCCACCTTGGAAGGGCTACTAATTGAATTTACCAGAAATTTTCCGGCGATCGCTTTCAACGTTCTCTCGCAAAATGAAACAGCATGAGAGTTTGCAAGAAGTCAATTTTTCAGTAACTTTCCACCATAAGTTATCTAATGTTAAATCTTTAGACAGAATTGTTACAGTTATGTTTATTATCTCTAGCTTTAATAATTTTTACTATTAGTAAATTATTAGAAAACTGAAAACTTTTAAATTATTACTTGGAAATTCAATTTTGCTGATCTACCTGTAATATAGTAAGACTTAAGCTTATAGCCACAGAAATTAGCTCCATCTAGTATGAAGCGATTCACTTTTGTATAAATAATGTCTAGCTCTGACAAATATAATATCAAGTCCGGTTAATCACTTATGATTACTGCATCTGTGTAAAAATCGGAAAAGCCTCTGTCCTCCTGCTCCCGTTCGGCTGACGCTCACGACGAAGCCTGCTCCCTGCTTCCAGCAATAACTGCGGTCTAAATGATAAGTCTTTACCCGAAGACGATATAATTTGTAGCGGTTTTGAATCTAATTGGTTCTGAATTATAGCTTATGAATTGTTCTTCAATTAATAGGTCGATTTTAAACTCTCAATCACCTATAAATGTAAAAAAGTCCGCTTTCACGGACTTGTATAAGGGCTTCTGTCACTTTTCTCGGCTACAATCATGTATGAATCATGATGTTTTTATTGTTGATTATTAGTTCAAAAAAAGCAAGCTTTTTAAATTATTTTAATAGACATAAATACTGGAATTATATCTTTTTCGCGAAATGTTCAGCAATTTTTATAGAGAATGATATCATCATATTTTTTCTTGTGATTCTAGATAACAGCAGTTTAAAATAACACGATTTTACTAACTTATAGAATTATTTCGGGACAAAATACAGATATATATGTCTTTTAAAACTTCAGTATTTACAAGATTTTTACATTAAAAAGGTAAAGGTGGTCAGGTATAACCGCCCCAGGAATGAATTCCCAATCCTGGGGTTTTTTTATGCGATCGCTTAGAGCTTAAAAAAGTGGATTTAAAAAAGTGTCTATCCTACCTCCCCAGCAACAGAGAAGTTTTGCCTTGTGTTTCATCCACATTTCTGAGTTATTTCTTTACAGCGCCGATTATGCCTGCTGTTCGGTATAGCGACGCGGCGTATAAACCCAGATAGTACCATCGCTGCGCTTGATGGTTCGGGTTTTTGTGGAACCGACGAGAATAATTGTCCGCATATCAGCAGTTGCTGGTGTTAACTGGTCAAGTGCGATCGCTTTCACTGTCTGTCCTGGTCTACCGAGATTCCGTGCCAACACTACTGGGGTATCCGGTGTTCTATGTCGCAGCAAAATATTTCTCGCTTCTGCCAGTTGCCAGGTACGCTCTTTGGAAACAGGATTGTAGAAAGCAATGACGAAATCAGCCTCAGCAGCAGCGGCAATTCGTTGTTCGATCGCAGACCAAGGCTTCAAAATGTCAGAGAGGGAAATAGCACAGAAATCATGTCCAAGAGGCGCACCAATGGCTGCTGCTGCTGCCTGCATAGCGGAGATGCCTGGTGCTACATGAATGTCAATACTTTCCCATTCAGGTTTAGCATAGCGATCGCATACCTCAAAAACCGCTGTTGCCATTGCATAGATACCGGGGTCGCCAGATGAAACTACAGCTACATATCGCCCAGATGCTGCCAAATCAAGGGCCATCATTGCCCGTGCTTCTTCTTCGCGGTTGTCAGACTCATGCCGTTGCTTGCCATCAGCCAGAGAACCAACTAAATCTAAATAGGTTTTGTAACCCACTAGGTCAGTTGCCGACTTGAGTATCTCCTTCACTTCTTTTGACATCCACTCTTGACCACCAGGGCCAGTGCCAATAATCGCTAACCGTCCGCGTGGCTGACCGATGGTGTTGGGGTCAATTGGTTGGGGGGCAATGGCGATCGCAATGTAGGGAGATGGAGATAAAGGGGATGTGCCTGTAGCTGCGATCGCTGCCGCTTGGGCGGGGCTATAACCTTGCGAAAGTAGACTTTCTAACTGATTTGGGGTGAAAAAACGGGCAGGCACTTCCAAGGCGCTAGCTACGGCATGGATTGTTGGATCGGCAGCGACGCTGATGGGTGCAAATATCCCGGCGACTGATGCGCTTTCTAGTTTGGCATCAGCTAGTAGCTGTTGTACGAAAGCGACTGCATCATCAATAGTGCCACTAATTGCGATCGCAATGGTTGCTGGGTGGTAGACAAGACAGTTGGCTGTAGGAGTCACCAAACGTTCCGTAACTTGGATGGTCAAATCTCCCTTTGGGTCTATGGGTAGTTTACTATCGCTCAACCAAGGTGCTGTTCCTTCTAGCTTGACTTGCGCCCCGGCTAGCAAATCTGAGATAAATTTCTTAGCATCGTCTGGGTTCGCTAAATGGTATCCAGGGGGAGGAGACAACAGTGTTGTGCCCAAACGTAAATCGCCTGTGGTCGTAATTGCAGGTTTGACATCAAGGGCTTCGGCAATGCAGCGTGCCAAATCGTTTACCCCACCAAGTCCGCCTAAGAGGGGGACAACAGCGCTACCATCTTCAGCCACCGCTAGCACTGGTGGTTCCTGTCGTTTATCCGAGAGTACCGGAGCTAGCGTCCTAATTAAAATGCCGGCGGCACAAATGCCAATCAGCGGTGTTCCCTGGACAAATAACTCGCGCAGCGTCTCGCCAAAATTCGTGAAACTGACATCAACCCCAGATGTGCGACCCACTAGACCGTATAGCGTCGCCCCTGGTAGAACGCTGATTATTTTGCGTGCTACTGTCACGCTATTTTGACCTAGTACTACAATGGCGGGTGCAACGTTCATCATCACTTAATTACGAATTACGGATTACGAATTATTTAATTAGCACTTTAAATAAATGTTCTTAGAAATTTGAGTGCTTCAATTTTATTGTTAAATATGGCGTGAATTAAGTCACCATTATTATAGCGAATATCAATTTCGTATTTCAATGCTGGGGCAAATGTGGGTTGATTATCTGGATAATTATGAATATATTCAATAGCATTTTCAACAGTGGCAGTTTGTTGAGATAGCCCATGTAGGACAATGACATTTACCTGTTGGACTAGTCTAGCAAATGACTGCTCTAAGGTATTGATAAATTTATCTATCTGGAATTTTTCAAGACTTAGCATTTGATTCTTGATGTTAGTAATATCCTGCGCTGATAATTTTTTCCATTGCTCAATCTTATTTTTAAAGTCTGCTTCTAGCGTACTTTCGTTGAAAGATGCATTTATACCAACAGATGTAAATGATTTAACAATGTTTTCATACTTAAGATAAAGAATTTTAAAGCCCTTAGATTCTAATTGGTCAAGCGCTCCTTGAGTAAACACACCAGCTAGAATAGCTCCTAAAAATGGGTTAAGGTGACTATAGGTGTCTGCCAGAGGAATAAGCGCCCCTTCAATTTCTTGAACCTTGTTTCTAGAATGCTTGGTATAACGCCGCCAGGCAGTCTCAATAAATGCTACTGGAAGACCAAGAGTATCTTCTGTACCTCCTCGTTCCAATACATAATCAAGGTCATGATAGTTACCGTAGCGATCCTGCCATGATACCTTTTTAGTGATTCGTGCCTTGCGCTTTCTCTGAGAGTCTAAGTAAAAACCATGCTCATCAGCCACTTGTTGAAGTGTCTCACGAATAAATTCTTGGATGAAATGCCCTAAAATCTGACCCCATTTATGTGAAAACGACTCTGCCATTACATTTGTGCAAAAATAATTTGTGTTGTGATTACCCTATCCGTAAACCCACAAACAACCTTCGCAAAGAGGAACTCTATGCTTGCGATTTTTCCACTTCACATTTCGGTCACGAATTTTCTCAAAATTAAAAGATTCAAATCCTGCTGCTTGTGCTAATAAACCCATCCATTCAATCACCGGAATATAAACACCATAAGGAGCAGAATCGCCAATCATAAAGCAAACTGTTGCAGGACTTTTGCATACTCTGCGAAGCGCTATCCAAACTCTAGCCATATCCAGAAAATAGCAGGCAATCATCAAATGATAATTCTTTTTACCTCCATGTAAATGTCGTTCTTGGGACAATTTGTGACAGGTTTCAATAATACTAGCTTTGATTGGATATAGTTCATGAGATGCTAGAACTTCATCGAGGTTTACATTCTTATTGGTTACATGCTGCGAACATGAACGAATTAAGTATTGCCTCACTGCACTTTGTAAATCACCCCAACCGGAAATTTCTTTCATAAAACACATTTCTAGACGTGTAGCATCTGCATAGTCATAGTTGTTAGCATACGGTGGTGATGTGATTACTAAGTTGGCAAAATTATCAGGTACACCCTGGCAAGTCCGAGCATCAGATTGAATAAGTGTAGCAACAGAAGCCGCCATTTTTCCTGCAATTCTCATATCTGTAGCTATACTCTCTGCCATTAGCCCAAAAGCAGACATTACATCTAAAGAATATTGTTTCTTTTTATTTGGTAAAATGTACTGCCAAGGTGCAGTTCCAGCATGAGAAACATGACGAAGAATTGATACAAGTGTTAACCAAACTAACTGAGATTCAGATGAATCATCAGCAAGTTTTTCCCAAGATTGGCGCAATCTATCTAGAGACTCAAGTGAAGATATACTAAAGCATTCATGAATCAGTTTTGGGTATGTATCTACACAGGGTTGAACGTTTTCGGCACGTTTTATAACTTTTTCTATATGTTCAAGATAAGCTTCAGCATCAGTTTGATATAAAAGTTTAGCTCTTGCTATACGCACAACAAAGGGATGAGCCTCAATTCCCAAACATTCAACTCCAAGCTTTTCAGATGCAAGTAAGGTTGTACCAGAACCAGAGAATGGATCTAAGACAGTAATTTCTCCTTGTTCTTTAGCTTGGGTAATTATAGTTTCGACCCATTGTGCAGAGAAACCTGCACTAAATCTAAACCAGCGATGAACTGGCAATTTCATGTTATTAATGAATGTAGATGAACTGTCGAAGGATTTAGAAGTGCAAGAATAAAATTTCTGAGATGGCAATTTTAATTGTTGATTCATGTGGATAGTTATTATTGTTTATGAAGCGATCGCTTCATAATAAATTGGGAAAATGCGGCTTTGCAATACTAGTACACAGTATTTATTGCAGTTGGTTAAAATCTTTCTCTGTAATAAATACCCAACTACTTTAGATTTTCATAAAATGCATAGGAATTGTGGTTGCTCGTCCATCTGGATGTTGCCAACGAGCATGACTGCCTTTGTGTCGCACTTTTTCAAAACCGAGTTTGGGCGCCACTCGTTCTAATTCACTGGCTTTAGCTGGCATTTGCAATTACCAGTTCAACGTCTTCGGGTAAAAAACGTCCTTGTTCTTCGTATTCTTCCTGAATCATTTCAAAAACATAGACAAGTTCAGCACGGGCTTCATCTGGCGTTTGTCCCCAAGCATGACAACCCGAAATCGCTGGTACATAGGCGACAAATGTACCATTGTTATCGGGACGGATAACAGTAGTGTAGTCTTGTAAAGACTTCATAGGGATAGCCGCAAGTTTAAGTTACACCTTCAGTTTACAGCGATCGCATTCTCTCAAAAAAGGCGATCGCTTCTTAAACTGGGGATTGGGACTCCAACCAAATCTCGAAAGAATTTCTTCCCCAGCCCCCAATCCCAATTCAATTAGCTTTACGCTCTTTCAGCACTTGATCTAGCAAGTTTCTAGCAGGTTGTGCTTTAGCCAACGCTACCTGATGGTCATTATAAGCACGAACAAGACGAGAAAGACTGCTCACACCTGCCTTGAGTTGCTCAAGCTCTTCACCAGCAACCAGTTCTCCATCAAGCATCCGCCCAATCAACGGTTTGATGTCGCCCACTTCCTGCCGAACTTTTTGGAGCTTTTCTAGGGTACTCAGTAAAGTTTTTAGTGAGTTCAATATATCGTCAATATCCTGGGCATCCTCTACTGGCTCAGGCGAATCTTCAATTGTTACCGTATCTTTGTCTGAAACTGTAGACAATTCCTCTACAGACGTTTCACTTGTAACCCCGTTTGACCGTGCCATCAACGCTTCCTCAAGGAATTTTCCTCAGTGTATCGCTAATTTTAAGTTGGCAAAGATAGTATTGTTATAATTCGTTAAATAATTACTTGTACAAATTCAACTGTACGTAAAAATAATTGGTCAAAGACTTATTCAGCCATAAATGCCTATCAAACAATACATTTGTGTCAGATGCAAAGCACTCACGCCATTTTCTAGAATCATTTGTACATTATTTACAGTGTTGCTGGAGAAGAGATACAGCTATATCAAAACTATTAGGTTGAGTTTGGACTGCATAAGCTTCTCTTTCCAAATCTTGCCTGTGGACATCGGTATATCGCATAAAAAATGGTCGGGCATAATTGATAGGCTGAATATTTAAACCTAAAGTTTTTATTTTCCCTTTTCCCGCACATACTTGTGCAGCATGAACAGCTTCGTGAATTAGGGTCTGAGTACCAATGTGTAGCTCAAAAACTACCGGATTAATCCAAATTTTTTTGTGAGCCTCTTCTAATAACCCATAGGCTCCTCGCTTTGGTGGTAACTCAATTATTACCTTAAATCCAAAATTTTCTAATTTATTTTTTAAATCGAGAAATTTTTGTTCAGGGGTGGATACTTGAGAAAGTAACAATAAAGAATTTAACAGAAAAGTTTCTATCATTACACTTTATAAAAATGTTGGTTGAAGACTCCGAAGTTTAATCCTAAAAACCCAAAATTTTTTAGGATTAAACGTTTTTTATGGTGCTTCTAATTTGAATAAGGTACACGGGTAGGGGCGCACATCTGTGCGCCCCTAGGAGGATCTATGTTAATCTGTGGTTAATTTTTTTCTGTACCTTACCTGTGCGAAAACTGCCAAAAGTCGGGCATGAAAAGCATAGAAGGAGATTTATTTAACTAAATCCTTCACCTTGTTTATAATACTCACTGGATCAATGCCTTGGTGCGGAAATTGTTCCCACAAACCGCCGCAACCTTCTTTATGAGTGCCAAGATGCGCGTATTTGGGAGTAAACCCACGTTCTAACAGCCAGCTACCAAAACGGCTGCCCAATCCAGTTCGACGATTAAAGGATTCCACCACAAGTGCAAAAGGAGCATTACCGATTTTCACCATCATCTCTTCATCAATAACATTCAGGGTTGGTTTATTGATCAAACCTACATCCAGCCCTTCTTGCTGAAGACGCTCGACGGCATCGAGGGCACGATACAGAGCTTCACCAAAGCTGATGATATAGCCTTGCGTTCCTTCTCGAATCACCTCATCTTTGCCTGGGACAAATCTATAGTCGCTACCAAAAAGATCATTACCGTTTTTGTCAAGAATGTTAGGTACTTTAGAACGGGTGGAGAAAATGAACCGCAGTCCCGGATCAAAAAACACAGCTTCTACACAGGCTTTCATTTGATTAACATCAGATGGAAAGTAAAGACGTGTTTCGTAACCATCATCCAACCCATTGTCAGCGAACATATTGTTCAAACCGAAGTGGCAGGTGTTATCTGCCATGTCATCGATACCTGCATGAGAAAAGTGGCAAAGTACATTGGAGTAGTTTAGCCGCGCCATCGTAATCTCTGAGATACACATTTCCAAGAAAGCGCTAAAGGTTGCGAAAATACCTTGCTTTCCTGGTTCCATCCCAAATCCAGCAGCAGCAGAAAAGTTTCCCCGCTCCATAATGCCAGAGGAGATAAAAATTTCAGGGTATGCATCGTGAATCTTCTTCAAACCACAGGAGCCTTCAAGATCGCTATCGATGACTCTGATGTTTTGCTTACGCTCTGCTTCACTAATGCGACTTAAGACACCAACCACAGCATCACCGAACACATTGCGGTTAGCATCCCATTTATTACTGGAGCCAAGAAAAGTGTAGGTTTGTTTTGGTTTTTGAATGCTCTTGATGTATTCGACAGCAGCAGTTTGTTGGCGCGATTCGAGATATTGAATTGCTAGCTCTACGGAAATCACATCATGACCGTGAGTAGAACCTTCTAACCCTTTAATCCCAGGACACATGGGGCGTTTATTGATAATGGCAATTGGCCCAGGAGTAGTTACAGCTTCGCAAATACGACGGTATAGGTCGTCTAAGTCTTCCCCATCTCCTTCGAGTACCTTCAACCCATGACCTTCTAAGGTTTTGGCAACGGTAAAACCGGGTAAATATTTTGAAGGATGTCCTGCGATTGTCACATCATTATCGTCAATGATTAGCTTGACATTAAGATGTTGAGCGACAGCCAAGCGAGCAGCTTCAGCGTCATTGCCTTCCTGCTGGGAACCATCGGAACCAAGACAGAAAAGAACTTTACCCGGATTTGCGATCGCCACACCATTAACGTAAGGCCACACATGCCCTAATCGTCCAGAACTAAACTTTACACCAGGAGTTAGCCCCAGTTCTGGGTGTCCTGGTAAACCGGAGTGTGCTTCACGATAGTGTAAGAGTTGCTCACTTGGTAAGTCACCATGTAAAGCTGCCATCAGATACTGAGTTGCAACTCGATGTCCTGCTTCATCAAAGAAAATCGGCACAAATTGATCCGATGCTGCCCGAAACAAGGCATCAAGTATAATCACCTCTGGTACTGTGTCATAAGGACCCCCAGTGTGACCGCCAACTCCTCTAGCAGCTCCGGTGGCTGTAAAAAAGACGATCGCATCACGGCACAGTTGAATATTTGTTTTTAAGCTCTCTCGTTGCTCCAGGGTAAGAGTTGCATTCGCTGGATTAAGAACCAAAGGCTTGTAAGCACTCAAATCAATTGGAAACTGAGTTTTAGTAACAGTCATAAATTATTCCTTGGATTTAAATCGATTTAGACAGAACAACAGCATTTGCAAACTTCGGAAAAAGCTATATCAGAAATTCGGGCAATAGTAATCTAACCCCTTTTTATCAACAAAGCAGGCTGTGAAAATTCATTGAAAAGGCAGCTAAGATTGTTAAATCTTGCTTGCGTGAATGTGCTTGAATTTATTTAAATGTGCTCAGAAATATGCAGAAACCTGCACACCTATGAGTATAAACTCACAAACGTGCAATTTCAAGATCAAATACGCAACTTCAGGAAAATAAATTATGCTAACTGCGGAGCGACGACAATTCATCTTGGAAATTCTGCGTCGTGACAAAAAGGTGCTGTCATCAGAACTCAGCGCTGTTCTAAAGGTTTCTGAGGATACGATTCGTCGGGATCTGCGAGAACTAGCTGAATCCGGTTTATTGCAGCGCGTTCATGGGGGGGCACTTCTGGCTTCTCCAGCTCTTGCTAGTTATGCAGATCGCCAAAAGCAAGCACCGAAAGAAAAAGAAGCGATCGCTCGTGCAGCTGCAAAATTAGTCTGTACAGGGCAGGTGGTGATTTTAGATGGAGGTACGACAACACTCCAAGTAGCTCGTCATTTACCTTTGGATTTGCAAGCGACAATTGTCACCAATAGCCCCCCGATTGCGATCGCCTTGGCAGAACATCGCCATGTTGAAGTTGTAATGTTGGGTGGACAACTCTACAAAAAAGCCTTGGTAAACGTTGGTGCTACTACAGTTGAGGCATTACGGATGATTCGTGCAGATTTGTGCATGTTGGGGGTGTGTAGTCTACATCCAGAATTTGGGATTAGTGTACAGAACTTGGATGAAGTGCATGTCAAACGAGCGATGATTGCTGGAGCAGCGGAGGTCGTTGGATTAGCTACAGAGGAGAAGTTAGATACTGCTGCTCCTTATGTTGTGCAGTCAATTCATGCACTAACTTACCTTGTAACGGCACCGACTGTATCCGATCGGATGCTAACTTCTTACAAAGCTTTAGGTTTGACGATTATCCGTGATGAGTCGGCTTGAACTGATTACTGGGTCGTCATTTCGTCCAGATACTTTGGTCGGCGATGGAACGCACCTCGATCTGTGCAGGCAGGATTTTATCCTCATAGGAACGATCAGCCACAGTTTGCAATCCGCGGATAGCATCATCCGCAGCGTTGAGCGAGGTATTCAGTGGCAATCGCGTAAACCTGAGCATAGGCGTCTGGATTTGCGATCGCCCAGTCCCCAATTCAATCTAATCTTTGATAATAGCTAAGTGTAAAAACGTAGTATCCTAAATATTGGTATCTAAAAATAAGTCCAAAATCATGAGGAGAAACCCCATAGGATTATTACTTAGCGGAGTGATTGTCAGCTTCGGACTGTCATCATTGTTAGCTCAAGCACAACAACAGGTTTCTGATGCTCAAGTTGCGGCGATGGTAGAAGCGCTGCGACTGGCTGCACCGCAGACGGGTATCGCAAATGATGGACTTTATAGTGAATGGCAAGTCAAACCAGAAACCTTAAAAGGCTGGTCGAAAAACTGTCTCAAAAAAGAATTAACACCAACGCAGTTTGAAAACAGCCCCGCGACGGCACGTCAAGTAGTGTCCTGCATCACGCGCCGTGAGTTAAACAAGCAGTTTCTCGCCACCAATAATAATGAAACCGCTGCTGTGCGTGGCGTCGGTTGTTGGTGGATGACTGGCAGCTATACAGGCTGCAACACCGGATTTACTGCTGCATATCTTCAAAAAGTTGTGGGTTTTTACCAGCAACAGCGTTCAAAACCAGCAACCACTCCATCCTCATTACCAAATTAGTTGCTGCGATGTGACAATGATTATGCGATCGCAATTAAGGGAAATCAACCCTGACAGCATTGCTTAGTTCAATATAATACGACGTATTCAACACCAACAGTTCGATATAGGATTGTTTGACCTTTGCTAATCCTGTTAAAATGCATCGATGTCAAAAAAGCAACATCTCTTAAACAAAAAACTTGGTTGGTCTTTGGATGAGCGAGATCCAAAGTTCATAGAATCTCTGATGCCCTTGTTTGGCTTTTTGTATCACCACTATTTCCGAGTTCAAACTAGTGGCTGGGAAAATATTCCACCCCAAAAAAAAGTCTTATTTGTCGGTTCGCACAATGGGGGACTCGCGGCACCCGATATGGCAATGATGATGTACGACTGGTTCCGACGATTTGGTGTCGAGCAACCCGTTTATGGTTTGATGCATCCCAAGGCTTGGCAGGTTAGCCCGCCACTAGCGCAACTGGTCGCCAAGGCTGGAGCTATCATCGCCCATCCGAAAATGGCTTACACTGCCTTGCGCTCTGGAGCTAGTGTGTTAGTTTATCCAGGTGGAGCGGAAGATGTCTTTCGACCGCATTATTTACGTGACAAAATCTGCTTTGCGGGGCGGCAAGGATTTATCAAGTTAGCTTTACGGGAAAATGTGCCGATTGTGCCTGTGATTTCTTGGGGTGCTCACGATACGCTGATTGTGCTCGCTGATTTCTACAAAATTGTGCAGCAACTCCATGAATGGGGGATGCCTTGGTTGTTGGGGATTGATCCGGAAGTTTTTCCGATCTATTTAGGACTGCCTTGGGGATTAGCAATTGGCCCATTGCCCAATATTCCATTACCTGTCCCCATGTATACGCGGGTTTGTCCGCCAATTGTATTTGAACGCTACGGTAGAGAAGCAGCCAGCGATCGCCACTATGTCAATGAATGCTATGAATTAGTTGTTAGTCAGATGCAGCAAGAGTTAGATAACTTAGTAAAGCTAACTGCTAAGACTAATTCTCTTTGAGTAGTTATGAGTTAAAAGTTTTGAATCTTCAACTCATCACTTATAACTTATAACTGTTTTGCTAGCCGCCGCTAACTGGTGGAATTAACACAACTTCATCCCCATCTTGTAAAAGGGTATCTGGTTCGACAAATATTAGATTAATCCCAAAACGGGTGAGATCGCGCCATTGGGAGAGTTCAGGGTGTTCAGCTATGAGGCGATCGCATACTGCTTTGACTGGCATACTATTGGGAAATTCCAGCACCAGTTCCGAAACCTTAAAGGCCTCTTGATAAGCAGCGAACAACTTGACGGTAACAGTGATTGCAGATTTAGACATACAACATGCTTTAGCAGTACCAGCAAGCGGTTTAAGACTTGACAAGCACCCTGAACTCTTGGGGTTAATTATACATTACTAACTGCATGATTTCATCTCATATCCAGATAATTGGTTATGATTTCCACAGTTATTGCACCCCAAATGCCAGTTGCTTCTACTTCCCAAAGCAATCAATAATTATCTTCCTAGTCAAAAGCTATTGACTATTCAGCATTGAGAATTTTGGGGACTTTGAAAAATTCGCCTTCCTGTTCCGGTGCACTGTTGAGAATGCTTTCCCGGTCAGGATAGGGTTGCAATTCATCCTCTCGTGTAATATTGCTGACATCAATTGCCCGTGTTGTTGGGGGAACATTGCTGACATCAAGTTCATTCAGCTGTTCGATATAGTCAAGAATACTTCCTAACTGGGTAGTGAATTGTTCTTCTTCTTCTGGAGTCAATTCTAAACGAGCAAGATTAGCTACTCTGTGAACTTGTTCTTGGTCAATCATATTTTTTTTGTTAGGAGACGCGATTAATCGCGTCTGTACAAGAGGTAGGAGAGACGTGATTAATCACGTCTGTACAAGAGTTAGGAGTGAATGATTCATAATTCCTAACTCTTCGACTTTTAGAAGAATACGTCAATTTGCGATCGCCCGGTGGTTTTCAGCCAGTTTTGAGCTTCAATGTAGTTATTGGGAGCCATACGAATAGCTCGAATCCAATAGTCTGCTGCTTGGTCAAATAGGGCTTCACCAGCCTCGTTATCTCCAGATTCTTTCTCCTTTTCGCCTTGGTAGTGATAAATCACGGCGATGTTGTTTAAAGCTTGGGGTAGGCGTGGGTTTAACTCAATTGCCTGGTGATACAGTTCTAAAGCTTTGTTGTGGTCACCGTTGCTGGCATAGATTAGCCCCATATTGTAGAGAATATAGCCGCGATCGTTGGTATCTTCTTCTAGTGTTAGAGCTTCTTCATAATATTCCAATGCTTCAGCATATTCACCTTCTGCTTGGGCTGACATGCCATCTCGATAATAAACAAACGCTTCTTTAGCTTTTTTGTTGGTTGGCAGGATCTTCAGAATGATATCCGCCATCACTGTAAAGGATTTGTCAACAAAATTATCGTTCTTTTGTGTTCTTGGCATAGTTGTCTCTGGGGAATGGGGAACTCGGGGCCCCCTCTGGGGATAAGGGGCAATGGGGAAGAAGCAAGGGAGCAGGGAGCAAGGGAGAAGAGTTTTCCCCTCTACCTCCCCAATCCCCTAGATGCTCAATAGCTAATTTAACTGATTTGCGGTGGCATTCTTTTCACTGAGTGGGATGATACACTCTGGACTATTATGCCGAGAGTTGTTTACCAAGGTGCTAACTGGATACGCAGTCATTGCTGGCGCTGGATAGGGACGCAATAGCAGCTGTAGGGTTTGGGGCCTTTGCACTTGGGAATCTAGCCATAAATCGTAATCTTTTGGCTCTAGAATCACTGGCATCCGCTCGTGGATAGGTTGGAGTAATTCGTTAGCTGCCGTTGTCAAAATTGTACAAGAGATTATTTCTTCGTTAGCAGGCGATCGCCATTTCTCCCACAAACCTGCAAAGCCGAAGGGTTGCCCATCTTGCAGGCGAAAATAAAATGGCTGCTTTTTGCCTTGTTGCCGTTGCCACTCATAAAAGCCATCAGCTAGCACTAAACAGCGTCGATGCTTAAAAGCCGAACGAAAAGCGGGTTTTTCGGCAACAGTTTCTGCCCTAGCGTTAATCAGCTTTGCCCCCATTCCTGCATCTTTTGCCCATGACGGAATTAATCCCCAATGCAACTGCTTAAATTCTCGCTTTTCGCTTTCGGGATTTTGTAACACTGTTGCCACCATTTGCGTAGGGGCAATGTTATATTCGGCTGCTAAATCTGGAACTGGCTCCACATGGAAAACTTCAGATATTCCTGCTGCTGACTGGTTTAGAGTAAATCTTCCACACATATTTTCATTCTCGACCACTAACTAAATTAAACATCTCAATCTAAAAATAAATAATACTTTTTTTTATTTTTTCAGATAATTTTATCTAGTACGTCAGGATGCTAAATATAAAAAAAATATCCGGTTTTGGGAAAATCTTTTGGTAAAATATTGTATTTTAAACCTTCACTTATCAACATATTCCTAACTGTATTTTAACATGGAACTACTGCGTTTGTACGATTTTTTACCTTCTGGCAATGGTTATAAGATACGTCTTTTATTGACACAACTAGGTATGCCTTTTGAGAGGATAGAGCTTAACATCTTGAAAGGCGAGACTCGAACACCAGAATTTTTAAGTAAAAATCCCAATGGGAAGATACCCGTTCTGGAAATCGAGCCAGGGAAATACTTGGCAGAATCAAATGCCATATTGGTATATCTGAGTGAAGGTACAGAGTTTTTACCCTATGACCGCTTTTTACGAGCGCAAGTGCTGCAATGGTTATGTTTTGAACAATATAGCCATGAGCCTTTTATTGCTACATCAAGATTTTGGATTTCTATTTTAGGTAAAGCTGAAGAATATAGTGAAGCTATCAAGCAAAAGCTTGAACCAGGTTATGCAGCACTTAGCCTGATGGATAAACACTTAACTTCTCACACTTTTTTTGTAGGGGAGCGTTACACGATCGCTGATATCGCCTTGTTCGCTTATACTCATGTAGCTGATGAAGGTGGGTTTGATTTGACACAATTTCCTGCTATCCAAGCTTGGATAAAAAGAGTCAAAGCTCAACCAAGGTATATCAGTATTACACAAGCATAAAAAGCCGATTTTGCGAGTTTGTGTCTCTCGTTTCTTGGCTCTGGTAGAGAATGTATTGGGTGGGACATCGCCTCACATTCAGGAGGAGGCAGAGTCTTTAAAAAGATGTTATTAAGCAGCAACTAGATATCTGTATCGATTTCTATCAGCTTTTGCCGAGAGGACAAACCTGACTTAATTCTAATATCAGATTTGGCTACATCAAATTTCTTTGCTAGTAGTTTAATTAATTCTTCATTAGCCTTACCATCAACTGGAGGCGATTTTAAATATACAGTCAAACTGCCATCAGGTTGTTCTTCAATTTTTTGCTGTTTTGAATTAGGTTTAACCTTGACTTTTTTTTGCATAACCTATTTTATGTAATTGTCGCAGCCACAACCAACCTAAAACACAACCCAATGCATAATGAGGAAAATCCCACCAAACAAAGGTAGTACCAAGTAACAATTTTCCTATCAAGGTAGTGCGAATCTCCTCTAATAGTGGCGGATGCCAAAGTTGCAAGAATTCTAGTATACAGGTGATAATAAAAACCCATATAGGAATTTGGATTATTGCCGCCCGACTTCTGAAAAACCAAAATCCAAACAGACACCAAAATATTTCGTAAAGTACATCTCCTCCATAGTCATTAAACCAGCGATCGGCAGGCCCAGTATAATACTTAAAGAAAAGGCCCATCGGTACAACGATGAGCGCAGAAATAATAATAAATATTTTTTGATTACGATCTTGGAGCATTTTGTCAAGGCTAAACACTAACGAAAATTTTAGCCTCTCCATAGTCGTTTCTCAATAATTCGTAATATTGAATGTTAATTACAAATTACGTAGCTTGCTTCTCGCCGGAGGCGAGTATTACGAATTATTTGGTTATGGATATCTTCTGCTACCAGCGCCCACTACACCGATTTTGTGGCGATAGGAAAGTTCGGCACCGAACCAGCCGGAAATACTAGTTAGTGTACCGACAATAAGCGAGAGTAACAGTCCCCAAGGTACTATTCGTGACTCAGCGTCGCCCCAACGCAGGAGAAAGTTGACGAGTGATAAAACTAGGATAGCAACGTTAAGTATTAAATGTGCCCAACCGGCGGTACGCTTACGGACTCGTTCAATTTTCAAAAAGTCGCTCAAACCGATCGCAGCAGCGAGTAACCCTCCAGCTAATCCGAGTCCGATTAACCATAGCGAAGCCCTAGCCCAAAAGAAATCACGAGTTAACCAGTAGCCGATATCGCTTCCCAAAGCGGCGGCTAAAAAGGCGATGGGAAAGATCACACTCAACGGGTGTAGGGGATGTCCTGCGATCGCAACTGTACTAGGTACGCCGCTATCACGATACTCACTGTCGTTACTTTCAATAACTGGTGGAATATTTGGGAAAGGCGTTGAACTTGTTTGCGTTGTGTCTGTAGTTTCCATTATTAGTATCCTGAATTTATTAGCGTCTTATTTTTAAGCAGCAGGAATCTGTTCAACATAAGCTTCAGCTTCTAAGGTTAGTTTGCCTACTTCTATTTTTAGTTGGTTAACTTGTAGACTCATTCCTTCTAAATCGAAGTTACTCAAATTCAGAATCTCGCTAGTTTTATCTATCAAAGCTTTTGTCAATTCTGGCGATATTTCTCCACTCTCGCCATACTCGACATTTTCCAGAGTAACAGTTTTTCCATTGCCGCTGATCCTGGGGACTGCCGAAAAAGCAACTTGCTGATTTTCACCAGTTTCTACTAATTTTATGCTGGCATTTAGTGCTACTTTCCCATCGCCAGGTAGTCGAAAGTCTACATGTTGAGGTTCAATAGTCGTCAGTTGCCCGTTAATGTGGATTTTTTGGCTTTGCAGTTGCGATCGCACATATTCTGAGTTGAAGGCGCGATTAATATCAGTCTCAGTTAACACAACCTGTGCATTAGCTTCAGTAGGTTTAGTTAGTTCAATTTTACCGAAAGCTACACTCAGAGGATTAATGGCAACATTAGTCATTTGCATGTCAAATTCCTCCATGCGGAGGTCTTTCTGCATAACCATACCTTCACCTTCAATGGTGACAGAATCCACCTCTCCCTGCACTAGTTTCAGCGGGTCTGTTTTGATGTCTATATCTAAATTTTCTACTTCATCTAATTGGCTAGATAATCCTATTTCTGCGGCTTTATTTAGCGCCTGCTCTCCTAACCCAGGATTGTCTGGCATTATTAAATTAACTCCTATAAGTAGCATATCCTTGAGTTAATTTAATAATTTATCATCAAAATCTTATCTATCTGGCGATGGAATATAGGTTTAAATATTGTCTATCTAAAAGTAGAATTACATTTTTTCTCTAATAAAAAGTTTTGCTTTTCTACCCATAAGCTTTCAGGTGCAGATGTAGAGCGGCTTATCGTCAAATATCGTTCAAAAGAAAGATGGTATCTTGATAATTTAGTCGTTATGCTACTTCTTATAATGAATGCTACACCAAAACCCACTTAAGAAAAAACCTTGTAGCGTAGTCTTAAACAAATAGATTTTTTGGTTGGTGCATCCTTGGATCGAATTAATATAAAATATGGTCAATTAATTTTATAATAATTTTCTTAAAGGCAAGGAAAAACCAGGCACAACATCTTCACCGCTTAATACTGCTGTAGCTGGATATTGAGTAATTGAACCATCCCGGCGATAAACTAAAGCTTGTTTATTTTTACTATCAATTAACCATGCTAATTGAACACCATTACTAATATATTCTTCCATCTTGGCTTTAAGTTTTGCCAAACTATCGTTTTTAGAACGAATTTCAATTACAAAGTCGGGTGCTAAATTAATAAATTTGTCTTCTTCATCCCAACCTTCTGGCAAACGTCCTTTAGCTACAAAAGCAGCATCAGGTGCTCTGACAGCAGTATTTGCTAATCTAAAACCTGTACTTGAACTAAAAACTTCACCTAAATCCTGACTTTCTACCCAATTCAACAAATAGGCTCCTGCTTTTATTTCTCGATTACCAGAAATTCCACCAGTTGGGGGCATAGTTTCTAACGTTCCATTAGCATTGCGTTCAAACCGCAGTTCTGGGTTTTGCGAACTCATCAGCATTAATTCTTCATCAGTGACAGTATACAAAGACTGCACCGTTATTTTTTCGCTGGTCATGATGATCCCATAGCAAGCTTGATAGATATCTCAATTTTAGGCTGAGATTCAATTACTTCTGTACCCCTCTCCTGCTCTGCGTTCTCTGTCTCTGGAACAGTTTGTTATAAAATTGACATTAACACCAAGGCAATATCTGACTACAAGCTGTTTTATTCCTTCAAAACAATGCTCTCAGAACGCTTTACCACAGCGCTTACCTACGCCACCCAACTGCACGCCAACCAAGTTCGTAAAGGTTCAGGTGTTCCCTATATTGCCCATTTATTAGGTGTTGCCAGTATTGCTTTAGAATACGGGGCAAATGAAGATGAAGCGATCGCAGCCCTCTTACACGATGCGATCGAAGACCAAGGTGGGGTTACAACACGGGAAGAAATTCGCCGCCGCTTTGGTAACAATGTAACGGCAATTGTAGATGGTTGTACTGACGCTGATACAACTCCAAAACCACCCTGGCGACAGCGCAAGGAGGCATACATTGCTCATATTCCTACCGCTTCCCCATCAGTTTTGCTAGTGTCATTAGCGGATAAACTTTACAACGCCCAGTCTATTCTCAAAGATTATCGCGTTTTGGGCGAATCACTTTGGGAACGTTTTCAAGGGCGTAAAGAAGGTACTCTTTGGTATTATCGAGAGCTTGTGGATGCTTTCAGGAAGACTGGAACCACTGTAATCATTGAGGAATTAGAACGGGTCGTTGCACAAATTGAGGTATTAGCATCTAAATAAAAAACTTTATTTACCTAGAAGTAGATAAAAGATTCATGGGAACTAGACAAATAGCTTTTTTACAGAGACGATATAGTCATATCTCTCACAAATAAATTTTGGCTTTTAGGTTCTCTCTCTAGATAAAAAATCTTTCTCTCGGTAGATAGGTGTACTTAAAATATTATGGCTGCTATGTTACCAATATGACGATAGTAAGACAAAACACCCTAAATACAACCGTAAGTTCTTCAGTAAATCCTCCAGAAAACTTAGCAGAAAAGTATATTGAAGCAGAGCGTATGCATGATGTTCTACTTTTACTGCAAAACTTGATTAACAGTGAAGAAGCCACTGTTAAACTAATTCTGGATTGTCTCTATGATGTTGGTTCAGTCAATCTGATCAATCAAAAGCTTCGCTCGAAGCCTCTAAACAGGGTGATGAAATTAATTGCCCGAATGTCCAAACCAGTTTTTAGAACCTTAGCTTTAAATTGGTTTAAAAAGAACTGTCCCCAACTGATTACTAATTGGCTACATACCCAGGTCTCTTTTGGAAATCCACTAAATACACCCCAACAAGTAGCGATCGAAGTTACACAGTTGCAACCATATCCCATACCACAGACAGAAAGTCTGAGCCAAGAGATTAAAAATCTGCGCTACCAAGTCAGATGGCTAGCTGGAATTTCAATAATAGCGATCGCTGTTTTAGGAGTAACAGCCACTTGGTTAAACTGAAACCCATAAGTAGCACCGCGATCAAATTTAATAGATCCAGCAAGCTATTTTCAGCGTAAAATCTACGTGGATTTTCCAGCAATCCTAAATTGTTCGTGAACATTTTCTCTATTTCTTTTTTCTGGTGTCTCTGCTGCGCCTAGCTTGCTTCTTTGCAGGAGTATCTGTACTTTGTGTAGTTGCAGTGCCTTTGCTGCGCGTCGCTTACTTAAGTGATTTATGATTAAAAAAAAGACCTCTGTTGACGAGTTTCGACTACTTCGACTCCTTTCGACTTCTCTACGAGACGCTACGCGTTAGCGGAGCTTTCGCTTTAGCGATACGCTCAAGGCAAGTCGCTCAGTACAAGTTCGCTCAACTCTCGACTTATCTGTAGGAGTACGCGAGATATTTTCATTATTTTTTGTTTATGACCTATCTGGGATTGTTGTATGAGCAAATAATTATTAATTGATCATCTCTAATTGATGCTAGAGAGCAAGTAAATTTATTTATGAAAATTACCCAAAAACCAGCATCATTATTTCAAAAAGCCCATTCATAACTGGGTTAATAATTACGATTTAGGAATTACGAATTAAGTTAGCGCAGCGTTAGCGACGCAGGAGCGTCATTACGAATTATTATGCCTCTGCCTAAACCGATCTTGGAGGACATCGAAATACATCTGCTTTTGGAAGGAGTGTATCAGTACTACGGTTATGACTTTCGCAATTATGCTCTTTCCTCACTCAAGCGCCGTATTCAGAGCTTCATGCACTTAGAGGGGTTAGCAAATGTTTCTGCATTGCAAGAGCAGCTACTACACAACCGTGGCTATTTAGAACGATTTTTGCTTGCTCTGACAGTGAATGTAACCTCAATGTTTCGCGATCCCAGCTTTTATAACACCTTCAGAAATCAAGTTATCCCCTTCTTGCAAACCTATCCATTTATTCGCATCTGGCACGCTGGATGCTCTACTGGCGAAGAAGTCTACTCAATGGCAATTTTACTCCAAGAAGAAGGACTTTATCACCGTTGCCGCATATATGCCACTGATACGAACGAGAAGGTATTACAAAATGCCAAAAGTGGTATTTTTTCCCTGAAAATGATGCAGGAATATACTCAGCTTTATCTAAAAGCAGGCGGCAAGAAGTCTTTCTCAGAATATTATACAGCAGCTTATGATAATGCTATCTTTCGAGCATCCCTAAGAGAAAACGTTGTTTTTGCCCAGCATAATTTAGCAACTGACAGTTCTTTTAATGAGTTTAATGTCATCCTTTGTCGTAACGTCCTCATATATTTCAATCAGGTACTTCAAAAGCGGGTACATGAACTGTTTTATAATAGCCTTTGCACCTTTGGTATCTTAGGTTTAGGAAAACAAGAATCTATCAGGTTCACCCCTTATGAGCAGTACTATGAAGAGATAATCAAAGGTGAGAAAATATATAAGAAAATTGCAGGTGGCTGAAGAGAATGCTCTGGTGGGGAACACAGATAGCAGGGGAGTAGGGGAGCAGAGGGGAAATAACCAGTACCCCAAAAACTATGAATAAATTACGTTTGCTGTCAAAAGACAGGCTGTCAAACATTTTTAATTGTGTTCAGAAGATAGACTTAGCGATCGCTTAAGGTAAATTACACATTAAAGTCTTAAAGGAGATTGTCGATGCAACTTCTCGAATGTCCTCCTGTTGCAGTCATTGCTGGAGAAAATGCGGTTCATGTTTCTCAACTACCTTCTACGTGGCAAGACATTGCTAGAGGAAGCACGAGTGTCGGACTTTCCCATCCCCAGAGTTATGTTGAGATGGCACAGTTGTTCCTATACAAATTAGAACATGGTGATGTTGACTTATTTAGCGATCGCCCCCAGCTAGCTCACTTAATACCGTCATTCTCCCAGCTATTTGCACAACTGGCATGGGAAACCCTTGACTTTTTTGGGCAAGACTTTCTCAAACACAACTATCCCAACTTTGCAGAAATTCTCCGTGATGTGGAGTCAAAAGGAATCGATGGCGCTGATGAAGTAAAAGTGGCTCGCATTGGCATAGATTTGTTTAATGAGTTTGGTTATGAGCTACCTGCCAGCTTTTATCATGTGCATTTAGCACCAATTTACCGCGATCATGTTTTTGAAGAACGTGCCTTACGATTTGACCCCCGCGATATCGAACATAAACGTTCTTGGGATGCCATACTCCATGCAGGTAAGGTGTTTGCTATCCAGATGAAGGTGCAAAGTATTGCTTCCAAATATGGTTTTACTTATCAACATGGCTGCGGTTGCAACTCTCACCTATCTTCTATTGATGTATCTCGTGGGGCGTTTGAATATGAATTGAGTCCCGAAAAGCGTCAGCGATGGATTCGCAGTTTCATCTGGACTGCCTGGTATGAGTATGCCTTCTTTGCGATCGTACCCAATACGAGTTATTTAGTTTAACGCCTCCCGCCTTGAAGCCTTTTTACTAATTCGTAATTCGTAATTTTGGGGTTTGAATTGTAAAACTGTAGGGTGGAATGTCACTTACTTAACCTAGATTTAGATCCCCGACTTCTTGAAGAAATCGGGGATCTGGGCAGCAACTTTTGCTTAAGATTAAGTACCATTCCACTGTAGTGGCGTGGCAAGGCTAAAATAGTGCAATATAAAATTTGTATTTTTCCTAAAAAATAAGGTTTTACCACAATTATCTA